>JBIPOO010000313.1:0-4410 GCA_044379045.1 Saprospira sp. | reverse complement strand
ATTATGCAGATCAGGGTAAATCCCTTGCAGCTGAGTTCAAATCGTTACAGGCTACAATCAAAAAGAATCTGGCCGATCTTCAATCTGAAAAAGAAGATGTTGATATGGTTAATGCTATGATTGAAAAGGTACAAAAACATGAGGATATATTCGACGCAATGTCTGCCGAAGAACAAGAAAAGGTTCAGAAAATGAGGGATACCATCAATTCAAAAATTACTCCTGAATTGGAAAAAATGATTGATGACGTATTGAGGTATTTGAAAGTGAGGGATCGAGTAGCTGAATCCCGAGCAAGAGACCTTCAAGGTGTAAGAGATAATATTCAAGATTTAAGATCAAGACTGGAGAGTCTTAAAGCAAGCCTTAACAATTAACCACTAACCAAAAAAAATAAAAAACCATGGCAATAGCAGATGATATAAGAAGCCTAAGAGAAGAATACCGTCAAAGAAGGGCTTATTTCGAACAGGACGGGATTTTGGAAGATTATGAAAGGCAGCAGCTGGATGAATTAGCTGCAGAAATCAATGAACTTGAGCATGCTTTTTCTAATCAGCAAACAACTCAAAATACAACTCCAAGAGTAACTCCGCCGGTGTCAACCCCTGTTAGTACGACACCTGTAACAACGACACCTGCAACCGAAGAACCTGAAACACATGATGAGATGTCTATACCTGTAACAGAGGGTGTAGGTGTAAATATTTCTTCTGACTCAGATGGCAACATGTCAGTTGGAGTTTCTGTGGAAGAAGACGGCACTTCTGTAGGCTATTCGGTGAGTACTTCGGGAGAGACAACGGTAAGTATTGGTCATGAAACAGAGGGAGAACATGGGACTACTTCTGTTGGGCTAGAAGTTAGTTCTGAGGGTAATTTTACGGCATCAGCAGAACATGAATTTAACAACGATGTGACAGCCTCGGCCGAGATTACAAACGATTCAATTACACTGGCATTAGGAAGAACCTGGAATATGCCTGAAGTAAATTCATGGACATATTTATTACCGCCTAGTCCCGCGACATTTGGATTGGGTGTTGTATTGAGCGCCAGATTGAACGGTAGTGCAGGCATAGAAGCTAAAGAAGCCATCAATTTTACTCAAGGTACCTCCTCAATCGCTATCAATACCAAAGGAACTTTGTCTGGTACGGTACAGGTTACAGGTGAAGCTTTAGGGATTATTCAAGCCGGTGGGAACTCAAGACTGACCGCAACAATTAAAGGCTCGGGTGAACTTGTTTTTAATGGTTCAAATATTTCTCCAAATGCTTCAATAACTGCGAATCTAGTACTTTCTTTCAATGTTGTTATTGGTCTGTCTGAATCTATTATTTCAGCTGCAAGAGCCTTTGATGTTTCAAGAGAAGATTTGACTTTTGAATATCCTATTTCAGCATTAGAATTATTAAAGGTTGTTGGAGTACGTATTAACAATGGCAGTATCACAGGCACTCCAAGTTTTGAACCAGGAAAGGATTTGGAGGCAGTTAAGAGCGCAATCAACAGTGGTGTTCAAAGAATTAAGGCAGCCTGGGATCGAATTAAACACTACTTTGATGCTGCCGGTAATCTCATTCACAATGCAGCTGAAACTGTAGTTGAGGCTTATGATAGCGCTGTTGATGCAGCTGGTGATACACTTGATGACATCGGGGATGGAATCAATAATCTCAGAGAGCGAATAAGTAATATTGATATAAACCCTCTTGACTAAATATTTTAAAACTTCAGCATTATGTCAATTCAGGAAATGCAACAAGAGTTAACCAGTCTCAGAACTAGGTTAACAAGATATAGAAATCAGTCACTTAGTGCTGATGATGATACACCTAGAGTATTGGATGATTCAGAATTAGCTAGAATACATGAGTATGAACAAACAATTACTACTCTTGAAGCCAGAATTAATCAAATAATTTCGAGGCAACAAACAACTCAACTAAGTACAGCGCCAGTTGCAGAGCCTACAGACACTGTCCTCAGTATTGAACAGAAAATCGAAAAATGGCTGGATGAAAATAAGCTTATGGTAAAAGATCATTTTACCCGCCTTGCCTTATTTCCTGGAAATTCTTTGTTAAGTCCTCAGAATAAATACGATACAATTATATCTGATATCAGGTCCAGTGATGATTGTTTTTTTAGTGTCCCTATTCGCACAATGGAAACCTACATTGATAGATGGACTAAAAAAAATAACATTAATACAAACACATTACAGGAAAACCTTACCAAAAATGTTATTGATGATGCTGCGAAATTGGAATTGCTTGAAAATTGGTTAAATAATGAACGGCATGATATTATTTTAAAGTTTGATATACTTAATGCTAAAAACGATGCTCAGATAATTCTAAATTTCATTGAAGAAACCACTGATAATGCTATTAAAGCTGTACCTGGGTTAAAGGAAATGTCAGTAGATATGGTCAAAGCCTTTACAGAGGAATGGATGTCGAAAAACATTCCCGGTGCTAAAACAAAAATGGAGTCACCCGCTGTGAAAACAGCTAGTGATTTTGAAAAATTATTTGCAAAAATCAAAAAACTCGGAAAGTTTGAATGGAAATTTGCAGGTGATAAATTGCAGCTTAAAATAGAAGGGCCTTCAGCCTCCTTTGCCTATAAGCCATCTGATGACACAAAAGTTGAACTAAGTGCCGATACTTCAAGCGTAAATTTGAAAGCTGAAACCAAAATCGATAATGTAAAATTAGATGCTAAGGTTAGTACCGATTACGAAGGCAAAGTGAAGATAGCAGCCGGTATAAAAATTGAAGAACTTTTCGATTTTAATGGATCTGCAGGTTCAGCTGCGCTCACCGTAAAGGGGGATTCAAAATCATGGTCGGTCGATTTGACGCTTGCAAGTTCTAATGGTTCTCAGGCTCATTTATCACAAAAAGCAGCTGAAAAATTACAGGAAACGATACGAGAAGCAACCGATGCAGTTAGTGAACTTTATAATATTCTTGAAACTAAGGATATCAATTCAGATAATTTCAGCGAGATCAAAAACCAAGCAAAAAAACAATGGGAAAAAGTCAATACAGCAATAAGTGCACTTGACAATGTTGCAAAAACACCTGTCGGCAAATCAGAAATTTTTATCAGTTTTGGGATTAAAGGCGATGAAAATTCTACGAGTGGGAATATTGGTTTAACGGTTACTTTCTAAAGAATTTGTTTTTAGCCAATTATATAAATAAATTCACAACATGACTTAATTTTTTCTTATAAAATTTACTAAATCAAACTTTATGGCCGAAGAATTAAGTCTTGACAGCATCAGGAGGAGTTGGTGGAGAGTTAAGTGCTGATACTAAAAAATCTATAGGAGTAGCTCTACCAGTTGAGGGTGTAAAGGCAGAGGCTAGCCAAGAGCAAGGTGTAAAGGCCGGATTCACAGCTAATTATCAATGGGCACAAAGTCAAGTATTACCAGGTTCGGCCGCTACAATTAGTAGACGTTTTTTATGTATTAATAAGGATGGAAACCTTACTATTTCGTTAGATTATAAAAACGATGTAGAGCCATCAGCAATAGATGACCCTGGCATGGATCCTTGGGGTTCTGGAGCTGCTGAATGGAAAATAACAGTGGACGATAGCGGTTTTACTGGAAATCTCTAAAAATAAAAAAGCTGTCTGATTAGCATTCTCAGACAGCTTTTTTTAGTTTAGAAAACCAACCCACTTATTATTAAGGTCAAAGTATAAATAGCCTTTTTTGCCGTCTGATTGAAGATGTCCTATCCATTGATGATTCAAATCAAATAAATTGTATCCATTATTATTGTTGTGAATGCCATACTCAATAAATTCAAAAGAGGTATCAAAAATTAATAAGACTTTATTATTATTTGTTGTAATCACTATTTTATTAGAATTTAGGTTTAAATCAAAAAAATAAAAGCCTTCAAAATTAGCGTTTAGTTTAGGGTTAATATTAGCGTTAAGTTTAGGGTTAATATTAGCGTTTAGTGTAGGGTTAATATTAGCGTTAAGTTTAGGGTTAATATTAGCGTTTAGTTTAGGGTTAATATTAGCGTTTAGTGTAGGGTTAATATTAGCGTTTAGTGTAGGGTTAATATTAGCGTTTTCTGTAGGGTTAATATTAGTGTTTAGTGTAGGGTTTCTATTGGCGTTTGGAATGAATTTATTCATTGTAATATTATTTTGAGTAGTTTGTGTACTAAATTTAGTGGGCTTATTATTAGATGTGCAAGATAATAAGGTAAAAATAATGGTAATAATCGAAATTGTGGAATTCATAAATTATATTTTTTGCAAACTTATTAAACTGAACTGCTTCAAATTCGTTAAAGGAATTTTTCATTTTTCTGCCTTAAAAAAGGCAAATTTTGGCAATTTTCTACTCCGCCGCCACCAAATCACTAT
>JBIPOO010000312.1:0-4426 GCA_044379045.1 Saprospira sp. | reverse complement strand
TTTTCAACTCGGGTACAGGTCATAAAAATCGAAAAACAACACCCATACCTTTGTAACATCAAATAATCAAAACGACAAATTACTCAAAACTCAAAATCACAACATCATGAAAAAGTTATTCATCCTCACAATCGCAATCACAGCTTCTTTACTTTTTGTTCAGTGCAAAAAAACTGAAGTACTAACAGAAGAAATTATCACAACTGAAAAGTCTTTGACTGGCAACGTTCTCGAAGGTTCAAACTGGGAAGTGCTGACAGTAGTATCTGTTCCAAAAAATGTAAACATCAGCTTTTCTGTGAAGCATCCAAAAATGAATTTCTATAACGATTATATCGAAATGAAACTCGGTCGCGACATTTGCAGCAAGCACTACTTGTTTGCAACCGACAACATCACTGTTGATTTCGCAAGCTGCAGCATCACAAATCCAAATCATCAAGCTTTGTCTGACTTGCTCGAAGGTGATTTCCAGTACATCATCTCTGACAATGGTAATGAAATGATCCTGAAAAACAATTCCGAAACTGAAATTACATTGCGCAGAGTAGCTCAATTGGGCACTACAACTCCAGTTGCTGCTTCTATGCCAATCAACACAATTGTTCAATAAATTTTATAAAACTAAACAATTAAACAATCAAAGCTGCTCCAAAAGGGGTGGCTTTTTTTGTTGTTTTTTTAGCTTTGATTTAAGCAATAATATGTATCTTAATGATTGGTTCAAAAAAACAAGTCATTTTTAAGGTCTAAAAAAGCTTATTTTTCTACTTTAGTTACTTTAAAAGTTATCACTGCATTAAAATAAGCAAGGATTTTCATTTCCTTCTTCTTCTCATTCCAGATAAAAGTGTAGTTATTTCCGGCATCTGAAGTAACGACAAAAACTTTTATAGCACCTATTGTCTCAGAAGAGTTAACTGTGTAAACTGAACGCATTTCGGGGGTATTGTGAATAATTTCAGACTCATCTTTATTTAAAGTGAAAGTAGAAATCTCTTTAATTTTATCACAATTTATCTTGTGTGGAGTGGATTCCTGCCACTGACAAACTTCACGTTCAACACAGTAAATTTTTTTTTGAGCGAATAAGGCTAAGCTAAAGAGGGAAAACAGCAGTAATAAAATTGAATTTTTCATAGTTTGAAAATTTTAAACTTTAACAATTAATTGTATAAAATTAAAAATAATTTTACTTCTCATGCCTTTTTTTCAATAATTTAAAAACTTCGTCCACTTTAATATCCTTTGCCGCCAAAAGCACCAGATAATGATAGAGCAAATCGGCAGCCTCACCCAAAAATAAATCTTTGTTTTCATCCTTTGCTTCAATAACAAGCTCTACAGCCTCTTCTCCTACTTTCTGAGCGATTTTGTTGATGCCTTTTTTGAATAGCGAGGTTGTATATGAACTATCATTCGGGTTATTTTTTCTTTCTCTAATCACCGATTCTAGCTGATGCAGAAAGGCGGAACCCTCATTAATTTCAGTAAAACAAGTATCGGTTCCAGTGTGGCAGACAGGCCCTTGTGGATTAACTTTAATGAGTAGGGTATCATTGTCACAATCGATTCTGATGTCTTTTAATTCCAAAAAATTACCAGAACTTTCGCCTTTGGTCCAAAGTCTTTGCTTTGAACGGCTGTAAAAAGTCACGCGTCCCTCGTCCTGGGTTTTTTGCAAGGCCTCTGCGTTCATGTATCCTAACATTAATACTTTCCGGGTATCAGCATCCTGTATAATTGCAGGAATAAGCCCCTCAGTTTTTTCAAAATCGGGTTGTATCATAGTCTTATTGAGATTTTTTTATCTAAAAGATATTTTTTTAATTCGAGCAGGGGAACCTCCCTGAAGTGGAAAATACTTGCAGCTAATCCTGCATCAGCCTTTCCTTCAGTGAATACCTCAAAGAAATGTTCCATATTACCTGCCCCACCCGATGCAATGACCGGAATGCTGACCGATTCAGAAACCCGGGCAGTAATATCCAGGGCAAAACCACTTTTGGTGCCGTCATGATCCATCGAGGTCAGTAAAATTTCGCCGGCGCCTAATTCGGCTGCCTGTTTTACCCAGTCTAACAATTTAATTTCTGTGGCCTGACGGCCGCCAACCAGATAAACATAATGTTCGCCATCTTCATGCAGACGGGCATCGACCGCTACCACAACACATTGCGATCCGAAATTATCGGCAAGTTCGCGAATCAGTTCCGGCCTTTTCACTGCTGCCGAGTTAACAGATACCTTATCGGCACCCGATTCTAAAAGCCAGGATACATCTTCAACAGAGGAAATGCCCCCTCCAACTGTAAAAGGAATATTAATATTGGATGCAATTTTTCGAACCAACTCCGACAAGGTTTTGCGGCGCTCATGTGTCGCTGAAATATCGAGAAATACCAATTCATCAGCTCCTTCTGTACAATAACGCCGTGCAAGTTCAACCGGATCGCCGGCATCCCGTAGATTTTCGAAATTAACACCTTTTACCGTTCTTCCGTCTTTAATATCGAGACAGGGTATGAGTCTTTTTGCCAGCACTTTAATAAAATTCAAAAAAATTAAGAAAGTTGATTCAAGTCATATCTAAAAATGACGCCGCTCATTTTATTTCCATCTTTTCCGCCGCATCTTTGTATCACATTCTTCGCAAATGAAGTTTTTCAACAAGAACAATTAAGATTTTATATAGGCGTTTGGTTTTGGTTTATGTCGTCATTGAAAAGTGGCGACATTTTTTTTTGCCTAATCAATTCTAAAATAATTACTTATAATGACCCAGATCATCTGCAAAGTTGACGCCGCTCATTTTATTTCCATCTTTTCCACCCCATCTTTGTATCACATTCTTCGCAAATGAAGTTTTTCAACAGGAACAATTAAGATTTTATATAGGCGTTTGGTTTTGGTTTATGTCGTCATTGAAAAGTGGCGACATTTTTTTTTGCCTAATCAATTCTAAAATAATTACTTATAATGACCCAGATCATCTGTAAAGTTGACCCCGCTCATTTTATTTCCATCTTTTCCGCCGCATCTTTGTATCACATTCTTCGCAAATGAAGTTTTTCAACAGGAACAATTAAGATTTTATATAGGCGTTTGGTTTTGGTTTATGTCGTCATTGAAAAGTGGCGACATTTTTTTATGCCTAATCGATTCTAAAATAATTACTTGTAATGACCCAGATCATCTGCAAAGTTGACCCCGCTCATTTTATTTCCTTCTTTTCTACCGCATCTTTGTATCACATTCTTCGCAAATGAAGTTTTTCAACAAGAACAATTAAGATTTTATATAGGCGTTTGGTTTTGGTTTATGTCGTCATTGAAAAGTGGCGACATTTTTTTATTTTATGAGTTTAGCCAAATCCTCCAAACTGATTAGATTTTCATAAATTGCCTTACCAATCACCACTCCGTAACAGCCTATTTTATTCAGTTGTTTTATCTCCTCGATGCTCGAAACACCTCCGCTTGCTATGACACGCATTTCGGGAAACTGTTTGATAATGGATTTATAAAGTTCTACCGAACTGCCTTTCATCATGCCATCTTTTTCAATATCGGTGCACAAAACATAACGGATGCCATGCCACTGATAATTGGTGATAAAATCGAAAAGCTTAATTTCACTCGGATTGACCCAACCATTGATTCTAACAATTCCGTTCAGCACATCAGCTCCCAAAATTATTTTATCCTTTCCGTATTTCTGAATCCAGCTGAGTACCAATTTGGGATTTTGCACAGCAATAGTCCCGGCACTGACTTGTTTGGCTCCGCAATCGAATACCTTTTGGATATCCTCATCCGATTTTACACCACCGCCAAAGTCAACTTTTAATTTTGTTTCTGTGGCGATTTGCTCCAGGATTTTATGATTGATAACCTTTCCGGCTTTAGCACCATCGAGGTCGACCAAATGCAGGCGTTCGATTCCTGCTTCGGCAAATCTTTTGGCAACGGCAACGGGGTCGCTGTCATAAATCTTTTTTTCTTCGAAATTGCCCTGAGTAAGTCTCACGCATTTACCATCAACAAGGTCGATAGACGGTATAATTTTAATCATAATCCCAAAAAGTTTTTAAGCAACTGCTCCCCTATTGCACCCGATTTTTCGGGATGAAACTGGGCAGCATAAAAATTATCCTTTTGCAATGCCGCGCTGAAATTCAGTACATAATCGCTGAGTGCAATGCTATATTCGCCATTTTCGACATAATAACTGTGCACAAAGTAGACATAACTGTCTTTTTCAATTTGGTTAAAAAGCGGGTGATGAAGGTAATCTGGGATTTGATTAATGGTATTCCAGCCAACATGTGGAACTTTTTCATTGGCCTTAGGAGCAAATTTAAGTACTTTTTGCGGAATAATGCCTAAACATTCGGTATTTCCTTCTTCTGAATGTTCACAGAGCA
>JBIPOO010000005.1:0-44323 GCA_044379045.1 Saprospira sp. | reverse complement strand
ATGGAAGAATACTGAAAACTACTGATGGTGGGCAAAATTGGATAAGTCAAACTTCAGGTACAACTGCAAATTTATTTTCCGTTAGCTTCGTATCAGATTCCAAAGGTTGGGCAGTAGGGAACAATGGTACGATCATTAGTACTATTGATGGCGGACTTACTTGGAATTCAGATGCATCAGGTGTAAGTTCAAGTATTAGTCTTTTTGGAGTTTTCTTCAGGAATCAATCTCTTGGTTGGGCTGTTGGAAGTAATGGAACGATTTTGAAGTATACTGCGCCTGTTTCAACTCTCGAAGAAACAGATAAATTGTTTGTAAATATATATCCTAATCCTATTGATAAAATTGTGAATGTGGAATTTGAAAATTATGGTAAATACCAGCTACAGGTAATAGACATGAGTGGAAAAATTATTCAAAATATTGAGGTTAATGCTCAAAATATTCAAATGAATTCAGCTTCATGGTCAGCAGGTGTTTACCGCTTAAACATCATGAACGACAAAGGTCAAATGAGCAGCAAAACTATTGTTAAGCAATAAAAAGCTAAAATATTTTTAGGAAAACTGTCCATCTGGGCAGTTTTTTTTGTTGTGGCCTTAGGGAAAACCCAACCATAGGAGTCCGATTTTTTAGCTTCGGGCTGTACCGGGTATTTTAGGTTAAAACCTAGATTTCTAATGGCACATGAAATCTGAGCTTAAAAGCATCAGACTTTTTTAATGGCTATAGCCACAATGAAAATCTGAACCAATGGACTACCAGCGTTGGCCTCGGTTCATCTTTCATCTTTCATCTTTCATCTTCGCCTCTTTCAATTTGTGGAGCTCTCTCGTTGTGGGACGAGATCGGCTCCTATTCACTTCCACTAATCCTTCCCCGCCTCAGCCTTGCGCATGGCCTCCTCTGCTTGCTTCAATGCATCTTCTGCTTCTTTCATCGCAGCTTTAAAGGCAGTGGAGTCGCCTTTCAATACAGCTTCCTCTGCGCTTTTTCGGGCTTGATCTGCAACTTTTAGGGCAGCTTCCGCAAGTGCGATATAACGTTTATACACATCGGAGTTGCCTTTCTTACCAGCTTTTTTGGCTGAACGGACAAGATTTTTTACTACATTTATGCGGTTTTGGGCATATTTTACCGATTCGAGACTAAAGCTCGACTCACTAAGGTTAAACTCTGCTTCATCAGCTGCGTCATTTGCTTTGCGCAATGCTTCCTCGGCAGCACGCAGCGCCTCGGTATAATCTTTGTCCTTTTTGCCTTTTTTTCCCTTAGCATTGGTTCCTGAAGAATCCGCTGCATTAGCCTTTCGGGCTGCATTGGTACTATCTTTCTCGCTGAGTGCAATTCCGTCAATACCAGTTTTTTGTAATCGTTTTGCTCTTCTTGCAGCAATTTTGGCTTTTCTTTGAGCCTTTTTATCTAATTTTTTGGCAATCCGTGCAACTTTGCGCGCCATTTTTTTCTTTCTTTGGGCCTCCTTTTTATCCGTTTCAGCTTTTTGATATCCCCAGATGATCTCTGTTTCTATAGCGGAATAGGAACCGGAAGAGACCATTTTTTCTATCGCCTTCCTTTTCTTTTTACCAACGCGATTGCCATCCATGTACAATTTTTCGAGGTACATAAAATCTTCGAAACTAGAGGGAAGATCGCGAAGTTCATTATTACGCAGGCTCAAAAATTTTAGATTCCAGTCGAGCATCGAAGTTGGGAAACGTATAATCAGATTAGAATCTAAGCTAAGGGTTGCCAATCTGTTGAGTTTTACTAAGGAATCGGGTAGTGCACTCAATTTATTGTTCTCGAGCCTTAGGATATTCAATTTGGAAGCTTTTCCAATATCGTTCGAAATGCTTTGCAATTTATTGCCCTCAAGATTCAGAATGGAAAGATTGGCGGCAAGCGCAAAATTTGTTTCAGCGCTGAAACTTTCTATTTGATTTCTCGATAATACCAATTCTTCAAGTGTTGGAAGCATCGAGAGTTCATCCGGAAAAATACTGAGTCGGTTATTATCCATCCGAAGCGTTTTCAACATGGGCAATTCCCTGAAATTCTCTGGAATGGTCACAATCTGATTGTTGTCCAGATTTAAAAATTGAAGGACTTCACAATTTGATATAGAGACAGGTAATTCGGTCAGTTGATTGTCATTCAAAAAGGCCTTTTCCAAAGATATCAAATCTCCAAAATCGTTTGGCAGCGATGTGAGCCTGTTGTTATCGAGATAAATACGTTGTAAATTTTTAAGATTACCAAAGCCAGGTGGAAGTAACTGCAACTGATTGTCTTCCATTTTTAACAACTCAAGGGCATTCAGCTTACTGAGCGATATGGGCAGGCTTTGCAGTTTGTTACTTTCCAAACAAAACTTTTTAAGACTGTCCAATTCACCAATAAATTCTGTGATGGTACTGATATTATTATTACGTCCGAAAATATATTTCAGATTTTTCAAGTACTTGATCTCATCAGGAACTGTGCTTAATTTATTATGATCGAATGCCAGAACCTCCAGTGCTTTCAGTCCGCTGATGGTCTGAGGCAGCTCGCTAATCTCGTTGTGATCAATCAGCAGCGAACGCAAGGTTTTCAATTTGCCGATTGTCTCGGGCAGGGCTTTCAATTTATTGCTTTCAACTGCAAGCAATTCCAATCTTTCCAGATTTCCAATTGACAATGGCAATTCAGCAATTTCGTTTGAGTCGGCGAAAAGCAGTTTCAGGCTTTTCAGTTTGCCGATATTTTCGGGCAATTTTTTGATTTTAGTGCCGCAGATACGCAACTCTTCGAGGTTGCTCAATTCGCATAAGGCCTCTGGCAGTTCCGAAATAGATTTTCCGATAATTTCGAGATAAATCAATTTTTTCAGATATTGAATACTGTCGCTAATTGTTGTAAGCGAATCGCCCGAAATAATCAGTTTATAAGTGTTTAGCGGGTCTTTGAGTGCTTTCGAAACAGAATTTACAGCATCGGATCTTGAAGAAATTTCACTGTAATTAGCCAGGATCTTTGTGTTTTTCATACGCACAAAAGCATCGGGCATTACTTTAATTGGATTGGCATCAATGTTCAGGAGTTCCAAACTACCCATATCGCCAATAGCTTCGGTCAATTCAGTCAATTCATTGTTGTTCAGCATGAATTGTTTTACTCGTTGCAACGCAGCAACAGATTCAGGAATACGGCGAAGACGATTATTGCTTACTGAAATTATCTCCAGTTTTTGAAGATTACCAATTTCGTACGGTAAGGCCATTAGCTGATTATCATCAACATATAGTTTTTTTAGGTTTTTTAGTTGACCAATTTCTCCAGGAAGCGCAGTTAATAGATTATTGCTCAGATTGAGTTCTTCGAGGTATCGCAACTCGAATACTGCCAATGGTAGCATGGCCAGTTTGTTGTTGCTTAAATCCAGAAAAATAATTTTACGCATCTCGCGAATAGTATCGCTAAGTTGCGACAGATTACTATTGCTGAGATTAAGGCTATAAACTCTCGAAGGAGTGCGCAATGCTTTTTGCCAGGAAGTGAAAGTGGGGGTTTTTGCCATTTCACTACGCTCTTTTTCGCTCAGTTCACTTTGGGCAAAAATAGAATGGGCGAAAAAAATGATAAAGAGCAGCAGAATGCAGATTGGAAATTGGGTTTTCATAGCTCAGCTAATTTTCGGTCTGCACAAACTTACACATTCTACAGGAAAAATGGCTAAATTTTGAATATTTTATTGCAGTAAAGCAAATAAGTTAATGAATTATAAAAGGATATTATCAAAATGACACTTTAAAAATTAAACAAAAAAACAGCTATTTGTCAAAACAAATGCTTTAAAAATAGTATCGAGTTGGACGCACTTTTATTTTATCATTTCACAGGGAGAGAAGAAGAAAAACCTATCGATTTGCAGAACATTTTAAACAGGTATGCTGCTTCCGGTTTCGGGTTCCTAGGCGTTTTCGGGTTGTTAGCCCATGTAACACAATAGATTACATAGATACTGAGGACTAGATTTTTTGTCTCGTCAGTTTCTGACGAGTTAAAGAGCAATAGAAAATTATTATTTCAATAATTATGTGTTCAAAAACTTCTTGAAAAGTAGTTACCATTAAAGTAATTAAAACACTAGCATAAATAAATAATAAATCCACTTAATAAAATAATCCATCTGACGGCTTCCGACCAATATGCCCATTTTTTCAAGTCGAGCAGTGCGCCTATATTTCCCAGCGTCCAGATGATTAAAAAAGCAACAGAGATGTTTTCTGGAAGGCTAAATTTAGAAACTGACATGAGGAAAAGTACTGTTCCGGCAAGCACAAGCGTGAAATTAAAGAGGGAATAGATTAAAATTCCAATAGGCAGCTTTTTATCGTATTTGTTTTGTGTTTCCCTTTTACACTCAGGTACTGACTGAAGTCCGCCCATTTCCTTGGGAAGCCAACCTGGCCGGTCGACCCAAAGTCTCAGTTTGTCACTAAAACGTGGAATACGTGTTGCGGTTCTTAGTAAATCGGCATAATAATCGAAATTAGCCCAAACAGGATTCCAACTCGAAAGTGATTTGGTCACACCGTACACAACAGGGGCTTTTTCGGGCTCAAAGGTACCAAAGATACGGTCGTAAATAATAAGCGTACCACCGTGATTTTTATCGATATATTCTGGATTTCTTCCATGATGTACCCTGTGATGCGATGGTGTATTGAATATAAATTCGAACCAGGTCGGCATTTTCACAATCGCTTCTGTATGAATCCAAAACTGGTAAAGGGTCTGAAATGTACCGATAATGGCAAAGGGCACCGGATCGAATCCCAAGATTGCAAGCGGCAAATAAAAAACGGAGGAGAAAAACCCCTGAAATGCCGATTGCCGCAAGGCTACCGATAGGTTATACTCTTCGCTCTGATGATGTACTACATGCGCACCCCAAAAAGTGTTGATCTCGTGAGAATAGCGGTGAAACCAATAATACAATAAATCTATCAGTAAAAACAGCAGTATGTAAGTTGCCCAATTGTTGGGGATATCCATCAGTCGTGCCTGCTGATATAAAAAAACATACAGTCCTAGTCCCAGCAATTTTAAGATGGCGCCCGAAACCTGTTGTGTGATACCGCAGCTGATATTGGCCAAGGCATCGCTATAACGGTAAAATTTTCGCTGCATCCAGATTCCTGCCAATAGCTCAATTCCTATCAACAGGAAAAAAACAGGAATAGCATAGAGCATGATGGTTTCGGCATTAAGCATATTTGTAGGGACTTAAGCTATCTCTGATTGATTTTTTATCTGCCTCCTGCTTCCAATCTTTCCTCTTCAATTTTTCTTAATGCCTCCAAGGCACCTTCGGTAGGATAAAGCCCATCGAGGCAAGCCATACAGGTTGGCAGAAAATCGGAAAAGATTGACTTGAGGTCTTCCAAAGGAAGATAAATCAGGGCATCGGCCTCGATATATTCCTTGATCTGTTCGACTGTTTTTTGGGCGGCGATCAGTTCGGTTTTTACCGACATATCTATACCATAAATACAAGGGCTAATGACCGGTGGTGCTGCCGAAATAAAATAAATTTCTTTTGCACCTGCTTCGCGCAGGGTTTGTACAATTCGGCGTGAGGTGGTGCCACGAACGATGGAATCATCCACCACGGCTATTTTTTTGCCTTGAATGGTTTTCTTAATTGGATTCAGTTTGCGTTTCACCATACTTTCGCGCTCGCCCTGATTGGGTGAAATAAAGCTGCGGCCAATATAATTGCTCTTGACCAGACCTCGTTTGTAGGGAATGTCCAAGACCTCGGCAAGACCAGAAGCAGCAAAATAACCTGAGGTGGGCACGTCGATGACCATATCTGGCTCAAGCCCCATTTCCTTCAGCTTTTGTCCGAGCATTCGGCCCATTTTTACACGCTGTCCGGCAACAAGTTTGCCATGCATGCTCGAGTCTTCACGGGCAAAATATATAAATTCAAAAACGCAGAAGTTTTTACCTTTTTGCGTGCCGATATTGGAATGCATATTTTTATCCTGGTCGATGTAAACAATCTCGCCCGGCTCCAAGTCACGCACAACTTCGTAGCCCAAATGATCGAAGCAAACTGTCTCTGATGCGAATCCATAAACGGGTCCATTTTCGGTTTCCTGTTTACCCAAAACCAGTGGGCGAATGCCATTTGGATCTGTGAAAGCCAAAAGTCCGTGATTGGCAATGGCAGCAATTACTGCATAGGCGCCATTAACCTTGTTTTGAGTAATTCTTACGGCATCAAATATATCTTCGGGGGTGACAGAACCCAGATCTTTCTTCTTTAGTTCGGATGCAAAGGTGTAGAGTATCAGTTCAAGGTCATTGGTCGTGGCCGGCAGGGTATGATATTCCTCATAGAGCACCTTTCCCATCTCTTCGAAATTGGTCACGTTGCCGTTGTGTGCCATGGCAATCCCAAAGGGATAATTGGCTGCAATGGGTTGCGCATTCGTCAATTCATTGGTTCCCTGTGTAGTATAGCGCACGTGACCTACCCCAATGTCACCGGTCAAACGGTCGGCATGTCTTTGTTCAAAAACATTGCTCACCAGTCCAAGTCCTTTTTTAATATGAAAGGTTTTTTCGAAAGTGATGATACCTGCTGCATCCTGCCCGCGGTGTTGTAGGGCATTTAGTCCCATTAAAAGATCGTAAACTATATTTTTTTTGCCGTAGAGGCCAATTATTCCACACATTTGAGAAGATGAAAGATTTGAAGAGGAAAGAGAAAAGAATTTAGAACAGAAGTGCAAAGAAACGAAGCGTAAAGACGCTCTGTGTTTAAATTTAATATTGCAAAGTTAGTATTTTGAATAGTAATTTAATTCCAAAATTATGATTGTTGTAAAAGTTCGCTTAAGGTTTTGCTGTAAAGCCTGTGTTCTACAGCCAATCCCCGTGCTTCGACTTCTTCCAGAGAAGTTGCGCCACGCAAATCTACAATTTCCTGCGCAATAATACTACCTGTATCTAAGCCTTCGTCAACAAAATGTACGGTAATTTTTGTTTCGGGCAGTTTGTTTTCCCAGGCCCATTCATATCCGTGCAAACCTTGATGCGCTGTTGTGTCGGCAGGATGAATGTTGATGATTCTTTTTGGAAAGGCATTTACAAGAACTGGGCTCAAAATACGCATATATCCTGCAAGCACAATATAATCGGGCGAATAAGCTGTTAGAATTTCCAAAACAAGTCGATCATAATCCGCTCTTTTCATTCCTTTTGATTCGAGACTGGCAGTGGCAATGCCTTGTTCCGAAGCGTATTTAAGCCCTGCAGCATCGTTGTGGTCAGAAAACACCAAAACAGGCTCGGCGATTCTACTCAGGATACCGCTTTGGCACTGTTCCACAATGGCTTTCATATTACTGCCTCGACCGGAAATGAAGATAGCTATTTTTTTCATGACTGAAGTTGACAGTTTGGTAAATGTTTCTCCAAAAAGGCTTTGGTCTCGTTACTCATCCCAATTACCCTTATTTTTTTCAGATTAGGCAGTTTTTCTAAAGAATTCATAAATGCAGGAGCAAACATGATAATATCTTTCAAGCTGTCATCCAATTCCAATTCTTCCAGATTCCTTAGTTTTTCAATACTTTTCAGCTCCTCGCGACTCGCTTTATTTGAAACCACCAATCGCAATTTTTTGATATGGTCAAATTCATAAATACATTCCGGAATGTCCTTTATTTTATAATATTCCAAATTCAAATTCAAGGTACCATTTGCAGAAATGAGCATTAAAAATGCTTTGCTGTACTCGGGATTGTTATGTTTAAGAATCGACGCCAATGCATAAACTTCATTAAAAGCACGTGTAAATTCCAATCCAAAACGAGCCAAGTCCAATTCTGTATTTTCAAAAACGCTAAGCCTGGAATTATATTCGCCTGAATGTCTGATTTTTTTAAAATCCACCCTTTTCTTCAGCGCAGAGGCTAGGTTGGGAGAGGCAATTTTTTGTAAAAATTTGTGGGCTTTAGCGCATTGTTCCTTATCGTCCGACAATTTATAAACCGTAAACAGTGCAGTTACTGCGCCTTCGGGCACTCCGCCACCTTTCATCAGGCTAAATGCTACATCTACATTTGAGGAATTGAGGCTATAGAGCATGGATGTGATATTATCCAATGTGCCTGTATCCTGCTTAGCATACTCTACCAGATAATCAGGTTTATGCTCGTTCAAATAAGTTGAAAGCTGCAATTCGGTCATCAGCAAAGCCTGATAATCTGTCTTTCCATTTTCATCTATGAGCACATGCGTTACATTTTCATCGTATTCAGCTGCCAGGCCGATATTCAATGCGTTTAGTTTTTCTTTGAGCTCTGTTTTTTTGAAAGCTGTTTTAGCTTCAATAAATAAGACATCCCCTGCTTTAAGCGGGCGATAGGCTTTATCGCAAATCTCTGTCAGATAATAGAGTGCATGTGCATTGAGAGGGACAATACCCGAATTTAGGGCTTTGCACAATTTATTAATATCCAGTGCATCTGCAGTCAGTGGTTTTTTATCCCAAATAGCTGCAAAGAATTCTTTTTCTTCCTTAGTATTGGTAGTAAAAGTGTATTCGAACCCACTGTCAACAGGTGTTTTTTGAGGACAGTATTTATTCCATTTATAAAACTTTTCAAAACGTTCGATTTCACTATCATGCGTAGTCGCGCCTTTCAGATTAAGTTCTTTCAGATTGGGAATTTTGATTAGGAATCCCGGAATTGTACTGAATTTATTAAATTCAATATCCAAACGTTCCAGGTTTTCCAACGTTACCAATTCTTCAGGAAGGCTGCTCAACTGATTTCTGGAAAGTCGAAGTCTTTTCAGACATTTTAACTTAGCTACTTTCGGACTCAAATATTCCAGGCCTGAGCTGCAAATTTCCAATTGTTCCAACTCGGGATAATCAAAAACATCTTCAGGAATTTCTTTAACTGAATCACGGGTATAAACAAAGATTTTTTTAAGCTTTTTGCTGCATTTGCCAATCCAAGCCGGAAATTCAGAACAAAAAATACTTAGGTCTTTCAGCTGTTTTAAATGGGTGATTGATTCCGGTGCTTTTAAACTAAACATACTGAGATGAAGCAGTTCCAAACTAGTTAAATTGCCCAATTCTTGAGGAATTTCATACCCGCAGCGCATGCTTAAACTTTTCAGATTTGGTATTTTGGCCATTCCTAAAGGAAATTCCGTTCCGCTCTCACTTATATTCAGGCTTGTCAGCCCAATCATTTTTTCCCAGCTTTTGGTGCCGAAAACAAGGTTAGGACATTCTGAAATACTCAGATAATTTATTTGGGGAAGCTCCAATAGCACATCAGGCACTTGAGCATTTCCCTTATATTTTTTTAAATTTTCGATTCGTAGTGTTTGTAAAATAGGCGCATGTTTAATTGACTCCGGAATTTCTCCAAAACCGCTTTCAACATTAAGCATCAGCTCCTGTACATTGGCCATGGCAAAGGCTTCTTCCAATTGTTTTTCTGTTTTTGGAAGATTGATGACCAGTTCTATTGCAGGTTCCTTTGCCTTTTTGGCAAAAGCCAGATTGTATTTTGGAATCAGCGCCATTTTTAATAGGTATTTTTCAAAATTCGTTTGCCAATATCTTTGCGATAATGCATGCCTTCGAAACAGATTTTATTACAGTTTTGATAAGCGTTTTCAATAGCTTCTTCCAAAGTAGCACCTTTGCAAACCACATTTATGACACGGCCACCATCTGTTAGAAGATCCTCTCCATTGCTTTTTACGCCCGCATAGAACAATAGGGTGTCCTTGTCAACTTCCTCTAAGCCTTTGATAGCAAAACCTTTAGGAAATGATTTTGGATAGCCACCCGATGTGAGTACCACATCGACAAAAAATTCAGGATTCCAACTCCAGTCGATATCATAAAGACTTCCATTCAATGCTGCCAAAACAGCCTCTACCAAATTTGCATTCAGCGCTGGTAAAAGCACTTCTGTCTCTGGGTCGCCAAGGCGAGCATTATACTCCAGCAATTTTGGACCATTCGCATCCATCATTACACCAAAATATAGGAATCCTTTGTAATCAAGTCCATCCTTTTGAATTCCGCGCAGGGTAGGCTGAATGATGAGTTGGTCAATTTCGGCGGCAAGTTTCTCCGTATAAAAAGGTGCAGGGCAAAAAGCACCCATGCCACCTGTATTTGGGCCTAAGTCGTTGTCATATACTTGTTTATGGTCCTGTGCTGGAGGCAGCAGACGGATTATTTTTCCATCAGTGAGACCGATAATGGAGATTTCATCACCCACAATTTTGTCTTCTACGATAAAATTTGCCTCTTCGCCATAAGTTTCGCGAAATTCTATCATTGCAGCATCTGCTTCCTCTATGTTATTGCATACAAAAACACCTTTGCCTGCAGCCAATCCATCGTATTTAATGACGCAGTCGCCATTTTTGGAACGGATATAGGGTAGGGCAGAGCTAACATTGCTAAAAACTTCAAAATCGGAAGTGGCAACGCCATGTCTGCGCATAAATTCTTTGGCAAAGATTTTGGAGCCCTCCATAATTGCCGCATCTTTTGATGGGCCTAATATTTTTATATCCGTTTTGCGGAAATAATCTACGATTCCATTAGCCAGTGGCTGTTCGGGTCCCACCACAATAAGTCCGATGCCATTCTCGCGACAGTATTGCTCCAATGCCCCAAAATCATTGATATTTGCACTGAAGCTTCTGGGAATTCCTGCATTTCCTGGCAGTACGAAGATATTTTCCCAACCCGCATTTTGTGCAAGTTTCCATGCTATGGCATGTTCACGTCCTCCGGAGCCAATGATTGCTATTTTCATTTTTTAAGATTATCAGATTTTCAGAGTTTAGATTGTCAGCTGTATCAGGTATCAGGTATCAAGTATCAAGTATCAGGTATCAAGTATCAAATATCAAGACTTTAGACTATTAGACGCTAAAAAATAACAATTTACGAATAACGAACAACGAATAACGAATAAATCTTCAATCCATCAACATTTTCACTGTCATTAGCAAGAAATCTAGGCTTTTTGAATAGTCAAGGTTTTCATAATCAAGACCTATTTTTCTTATATTTTTATAATATTTATCTAACTGTTTATAGTAATTTTTTTCGAGTTGAATTGCTGTTGCTTTTGGACCAATTTTTTCCATCAAAAACCATTTTTCTATAAGCCGTGCTGTTCTTCCGTTGCCATCCTGAAAGGGGTGAATCTTTAAGAAAACTAAATGAATCAATGCCGCGTAATAGAAAATCTCAGCCTCACTTAATTCAACATCGCGTAACAATTTTATATCGTCAAATAGCTTTTCTGTTTCGTTTTTTACAATTTCGGGCGAGGCAGCAACATATTCTATTTTATCATCGCTGTTGATTACAAACATGGGATTATTTCTAATTTTTCCTTGTTCGGATCTTGGCAGAATTGCGGAAGTTAAAATTGAATGTGCTTTTAAAACATGCTTAAAATTAAGTTCAGCTGCATCGATAAAATCATAGGCTTTGTAAAGATCATCTGCTTTTCGGGTATAATCGGGTTTAAATTTTACCTTAAGAAACTTGTGTTTGAAATAACTGTCAAAATCGATTTCTTCACCCTCAATTTTAGATGAATAAACCGATGAAACTGATTTGTAAAACTGAAAATAATCGACCGGCAAGACTTCTTTTTCCTGAGCACTCAGTTTTTCTAAAACACTTGTTTCGAAGCTTTTTAGAAACTTATCCAGTAAACTGTCTGTCAGAATTTTAAACTCCATTAGGTTTCGAAACTATTTTACAAAATTGACCTTGTTCGTTCCAATACTAAATCGCAAATCCTCACCGCATCGCCGATATAATTTACAGACTCCATTGCATTGCATCGGTCCTTAATTTGTTGACTGATATCGAGTCCGTTGACCAGTTCAACCAGACTTTCCTTTGTTGGTTTCTGTCCTCTCGATGCTTTTTTCAGCAGGGTATAAGGATCATCAACACCCACTATTTTCAGAATTGTTTGAATAGGTTCTGCAAGCAATTCAGGACTATCGTTCAATTCAGCAATACAATTTCCTTCGTTGAGTTGCAATTTATCGAGACCGCGAAGTGTTTCGCCAATGGCGAGATAAGCATGACCCAAAGCTACACCCATATTACGCTGCACGGTCGAATCGCTCAGGTCGCGCTGCATTCGTGAGCGGCAAAGTTTGTCTGATAAAACAGTGAGCATGCCATTTGAAAGCATCAGGTTACCCTCGCTATTTTCAAAATTTATAGGATTAACCTTGTGCGGCATGGTGGATGAACCTACCTCGTTGGCATTGCTTTTTTCCGAAAACAATTCATAGGAAATGTAGAGCCAACAATCAACATCCAGGTCCATCACAATATTATTCAACCTGCGGCTGAGGTCGAAATAACCAGCCCAGCTGTCATGATCTTCAATCTGAGTTGTAGCAATATTAGGTTCAATGTCCTGCTTTAGCATGAAATTGTGACAGAAAGTCAGCCAATCGAAATCGGGAAAGGCAGCCAGCATAGCCGAATAATTTCCAACAGCGCCACCCAATTTGCCATAAAAGCGATGTTCTTTAAGGTCTTTGTAAACCCTGGCAATGCGGTTGATAAAAATGGCAATTTCTTTTCCGGCAGTACTTGGCGATGCTTTTTGTCCATGTGTACGGCAGGGGAAGGGAATAGTTTTCCACTTTTCGGCCAGTTCCATCAGTTTTTCCAGCAATTGTTTCAACTGCGGCATCTGAACCTGACTGCGGTACTCCTTGAGCATAAAGGTGTAAGCCAGGTTGTTTGCATCCTCAGAGGTGAGTGCAAAGTGTATCATATTCACATCGCGTAGCCCGGTGCGCTCGCGCAAGAACATCTCACAGGCCTTTACATCGTGTTTGGTAACATCTTCAATAGCCTTGATGCGCTGATAATCCTTATCGTTGAAATTATCGATACAATCCTGAATTTTTTCCTTTTCTTCACTGCTCAAAGGCTCAAAAAGCTTTGCCTCGTCCAATGCCAGGATATAAAGCAATTCCATTTTGCAACGGTAATACATAAGCGCATATTCCGAAAAATATTCACCATGTTTGGTCATTCTTGAAGCATAGCGCCCATCGAGGGGTGAAACGGCTTTATACATGAGTAGTCAATTTGAAAATTTGAAAATTTTTAGGATTTTCTTTAAGCTGCTTACTAACTATTTTACGACATTGCAAATAAAATTTGCATTTCGTCGAAGCCGCAAAAATAGTTACATTATAAATTAAAAGCTAATTTATACCCAACTAATAAGTTAAAACTTATGGTTTTTGATATTTGATCGAGTTTAAATAAAAAAGGTGAGGTTTAGCACCCCACCTGATTTATATATTTTTTAAACATTTTCTAATCCAGCATTATCACCTGCAAAATTTCGTAAGTATCGGCATTGGTGATATAGGCAACGACCGCATAACCTCCGGGCAAATCACGGAAGGATTCCGGAATTTTAAAGGTATAATCTTTACGCATTTTGAAACCAGCCGCAGTATTATCTGCGAAAACAGGTTCTCCCCATGCACCGTTTACATTGCCGATATGCACATTGTGGTGCTCATAAAACTCAACATCATTAGGAAATACTGTATATTTTTTTTGCCAATCGATAACCTCTTTGGCAATAGCATAAACTACTAGGTTGTAGTTTCCTGTTAATTCGGTTTTTGCCTCTGCCTCGATGTGGACAAACATGGCGTCTGTCTCGTCGTAATAATTCATCACCCCCTGCAAATTAGCTCTAAGGTTATTCTCCTGCAGATAGTTTGTCACATACTGCTGCCATTGTCCATAAGGAATCCATAGCGTGCTCGAACCTGAAAGTGGTCGGCGATTGATAAGGCCATAGGGATTTCCGGGCAACCCGCTCAGTGTGGTGGAGTAGCTGATACCGGCATCATTGGTAAAATCGCGGCTGTATTTTGGATATTCAGGCTCATCGGGCGTGTACCAGCGCTGATATTGCGATATGCCGCCTGTGCCCGCATGTTCGCTGATGACAAAAACGCGTCCCGGATTTGCAGTTTCAATGTTTTTTCCAACAACTGCAGCCTGCGGACAATTGCCGCACTGATGCCCGGTATAGTCTTCAATCAATACATTTACATTTGTATTGTTATTTGTACCGAAGCTAGGATAATTGTACTGGGTTGCAAAATTCCCGGGAAAAAGGGTAATGTCGTAACTAGCCGAATCAAACGGAATAGGATTTTTTACCCGATCGCAGGAGTATAAAAGTGCTAGAGAAGCAATGAACAATAATACCTTTTTCATAACTGTATCATTTTAAAAAAACACAAATAATTTAAAAACTATGTGTAAAACTGAAAGTAAAACCATTTGAAGCAGGCACCTGTCGGCAAATACCTCCCACGCAGAAAATACCAGCGCGTTGCTTGCCCACATTCAACATAAAACGCGTTGAACCAGTGATATATGAAACCGAGCCTAAGAGGTAATGAACTCTTTGGGCGCTGACGTCATTTCCATAATTCCATTGGTCAATAATTCCAAATGTCCAATGCGG
This sequence comes from Saprospira sp., assembly GCA_044379045.1. Classification (GTDB taxonomy): domain Bacteria; phylum Bacteroidota; class Bacteroidia; order Chitinophagales; family Saprospiraceae; genus Saprospira. The sequence continues at coordinate 29,717 of JBIPOO010000005.1, read as the reverse complement.
TGAGATAGTATATTCCAACACTACAGTTGCCCAATCGCCCTTATCCTGTTTAGTCCAGAGTCCCTGCAATTCACCGCGAAGGCTATGTTTTTTATTCAATTTATAGGTCACATCCACCACGGCAATATTGGTATAAATGTAACCAAGTGTTTGTGCAACGATATTGGCTGATGCATTGAAGGCCTGATTATAATAAACTAGATTCACCAATAGTTTTTTGTTGAATTTGCGGCTTATTTCGATGTTAAAATCTCTGAAAAAGAGGCTGTCGCTCATACCAAAGGGAGTGGCAGTATAACCACGCAGTAAGCTGTCATACAAAATAGACTTCCTGTTAACATCGTAAGCCGTGGAGAAGTTCACATTGATTTTTGTTCCGTACTTTCCGCCTAACTTCGTCCCCTTTGGAATGGTATACATAACATCGGCCTGATAGGCGATTTCGCCTGTAGGAATAGTGGCGTATGGATAAAGGGTTGCTGCAAGATTATAAGTATGTGTTTTGGTTAGTGCAGGAAGGAAGTTGATTTGCAGGTCGGTAAGTGTTGCGCCGCGGTCGGAACGGAAGCTCATATTGTCGATAGATTTTGCCTGAAGCAAAACGCCAAAACCTTTGCGGCTATAGCCCGCATTGAGTAAAATTCCGTGACCATTTTTATAAATATAGCCATTATTGTCGGATGGATCATTTTCCTTCACAACATATTCACCCGAAAGATAAAAATCTTTATAACCAATTTTCATTCTACCCGAATAAGCTGCAACATTTTCAGGAAGTATAAGCAAGGTATTCTGATCTCTTTGGAATTTGCTTACAAAACTACCGCCAGCAGTGATTTCAAGACCAATACTATCGAGTTTGGGGAAGAGAGATTTGAAATCAACTTCGCCATTTACACCACGTACAATACCGGGGCCATTCACCAGTTTGCTATCAAACTCGAAGCGTTGTTTTCCGACAAGGCCTGTCAGTTCTATACCTTTAATTGGGCGATACTTAAGATGAACACCATCCATAGCATTATCCAAACCCAAGGCTCTTTCCTCGAAAGCGCGAAAAACCATCCCGCTACCGAATTGATCGTAAAAATTACCTACAGTTACCTCAAGATTTTTTCCTGAAAAGCCTGCATATCGGTATCCGATTCCAGAACCCTGAAAACGCTGAGGGTATCCTAAAAGTACCGGTAAATAACTTTCGAAACGTACACCTGCTTTGAAAAAGCTATTTCGATAATTAACATTTGCAAATGAATTCATAGCTCCTTTTTCGGGCGGCACCTGTGCATTGATATTGGAATCGGGTCGATAAAACTGATAAGTCGATTCTATATTACCTGTGACTGAACCCAATTGAAGATTCTCAAATTGTGCAAAAGAAAATTGGGCTGCAGTCAAAGATACAGCCCAAATTAAGAGTTTTAAGGGTTTCATTATACGATTTACTTTTTACTAAAGTTTTTCGATTTGTTTGTAGAGCTCTTCTTCGTCGCCAGGATTATAATTGTTGTGTTTCCATACTATGTTTCCTTTACCATCTACCAAGAAGGTAAAAGGAACATTATTTACGCCTAGCGCTCTTTTGAGATCACCGTTTGTGTCGAGCAGAACTTCGTATTCCCAGCCTGAAGCGTTTACATAGGGTTTAACTTTATCGACTGTTCTTTGGTCGTCTATTGAAATGGCATAGATTTTAACTCCGGTGTCATTTTGCCAATCTGTATATAATTCGCTGATGGTATTTAGTTCTCTTTTGCAGGGAGCGCACCAGGTAGCCCAGAAATTGATGACAAAGGGTTTTCCATCATTGGTAATTTCACTTAGGTTTACTATATTACCCTTGATATCTTTCAGCTCAACGTTTGGTAGTTTCTCTTGAGCGAAACTTATCAAAGACAAGCATAAAAAGAAAGTTAGTAAGTTAAGGCTTTTCATAATTGATTTGAATTTAGCATAAAACAAATTTGGGACTTTGTGAAAGGGCTTACCTTCGGACAGAAAGTAAGCCCTTTTAGGTCACTGATTCCTATCGTTTTTGAATTAGACAAATATCAATCCAAAAAGAAAGGAAATTGTAATTTATTTAAGAACTGAAAGTTTCTCGGTTGTGATTTTACCGTCAGCATTGATCGAAACAGTGTAAAGGCCATTAGCAAGTTGAGAAACATCCATTTTGTGGAAGTTTACATTGCTGATGTTTTGGCTGATAACGATACGACCCTGGATGTCAGAAACGCGAATTACTGCTTCGTTCACAGTGTTTTCGAAGTTCAGATTCACTTCGCTAGAAGTTGGGTTAGGGAACATTCTAAGATTGTTAACAACAGCTTCTTCAACTGCAGTAGCAGATGCGTTTACAGCAAATTTCTTATTATCTGAAGAAGTGAACTGAGCGCCAGTCATACCTGGTATCAAAACACCATCTGCCCATACAGCATAGCTACCGTTACCATATCCGCAGCACATACCATCTCCGAATGAGTCGTCGATTTTAAAGGTATAGCAATCGTTAGGCAAGGTCAAATTGATATCAGGCTGTGGATTGGTACTTGTATTTTGAAGGCTGGTATAAGTAGGATTCTGTGCAACAGTTACACCAGCACTGTTTTTGAGTGTCCAGCTGGTTTCTCCGCCCCATCCATCCAATGTGATTTTGATGGTGATGTTAGATTTTGTAGTTTCTGTAGCAAGGTTGAATGCATCAGAAGTTGAGTTGTTTGTAGCAACTGGATCGGCAGAACCGTTCACCGTAGTAATAGCTACATTGAAAGTGTTGCTGGCTACAGATGAGAAATTCAGTACAGGAAGCGATACATAAGCAACTTGAGAATAAGCCAAATTTCCTGTCCATGTATAAGTAGCTGGAGTACCACCATTAACTGAATATGTAAATCCAACTGAAGTAAGCGGAGCGGCACCATTGTTTTTGATTTTTACCCATGGGTCAGCACTGCCTGATCCAGGACATACATCATCAATAGCTTCCATCTGTAAAATGCCACCATCAAGAGCAACGGCATGGTTTACAACAGTTACATTGGCACCACTTACATTGATAACTTCCTGCTGTCCTTCAGCAATGAAAGCAACTACTTCAAGATTACCTAATTCATAAGCAATGTTATTAAGTGAAGCTGGAATAGTGTAGAAGAAAGTATCTGTATCTGTTGAACCTGAAGTAGTAACAGGAACATCTACACCCCACTGACCTGTCAACAAGTGACGAAGCATGTGCTGATGTCTGTATTTACCATTTACCATTACGCTAGTAGGATTGGAAGTCATACCTGTTTGTGGACCTTCAACATTGTTTTGAAGTAGGGCAACATTCAATTTGTTGGTAGCTGCACCATTTGCAGTATAGTAGTATTTGGTGATTACACGTAATTGTCTTGTCTGTTCATCAACCTGCGCTTCAACAGCAATATTTGCATAAGCTGATTGTGCTAATACCTGAGTAGTAGCGTTTGACCAGTTTCCACGACCCATAGCAGTACCGCTACCTTGTCCTAAACCGGCGAAAACTTTGCGATTGACAGTACCTGCAGGATAACCAGTCAAGCCAGTCTGTCCAGAAATTGCAGTTCCGAATGGCGTACGAAAATCGGGATCTCCAGCTGTTGGCGCAGCAAAACTGCCTACGTGTACATTAACCATCCAGAAATTGGCACCATGTGTGTTTTTCAGATTTTGAGCTCTGAGGTGACCATCAGGACAGAAGGTACAGTAAATACCAGTAAATTCTTCCAAAAGAGCTTTTTTGTTTTCAGGTGTTGTGCTAACTGTTAATTGAGCAAATACATTGATGCTCATCAGCACACCCGAAAGAAGTAAAATTGACTTTCTCATGTTAAAAGGATTGGTGTTAAAATGTTAGATAAGATTTATTGGAGATTAGCCCAATGAACTTATATTAGATGTTAGTAATACAAAATTAAACATTTTATAATAATGAAAAAGCAAAATTGAAGTTTTTACTGACAAAATCAGGAAATTAATTATTTTTGTAGTGTCATAACAAATAATCTTCCAACAGGGGGCGTGTAATTCTAATTTAAATTAATAATGTCATGAAGAATGTTTTCCTAATTTTATTTGCCTTTTTTACAGGCATTGCTTTTGTAAATGCTCAGAGTATCAAGATAATTTATCAGGGCAGCACCATAGTAAATGGCGGCTATGTTTTGGTAAATGGCAATGTATCATCTATTGATATCAGCCAAAATTTATGGATTCAAAATAATACAACTGATACGCTGAATATGCGTGTAACTAAAATGGAATTGGATGTCGTGCCCAATACCTTAAATGCTACCTGTTGGGAAGTTTGCCCACCATCAGATACTGCTGGTCAGTTCCCAACAATGACTTCACCTTTCATCAGAATGGACCCGGCTGCCATTGAGTATTCATTTGCTGCGCATCAGTATCCCGAAGGTATTTCAGGTTGTAGTCATTTCCGCTTTATTTTCTTTGGTGATGGAAGTAACTATCGCGACTCTGTCGACATTTATTTCAACCATGGTCAAAACTGTAATTCGCCTGCTTCAATCAATGGACAGCAGCAAATTGCATTCGATGTTTTTCCAAATCCTGCAAAGGACCTTATTACTGTAAATCTTGATGAAAATATTCTTGAAGGAGAAATCATTATCACAAATTTGCTTGGATTGACAGTAGCACGTTATAATGTTGCCGAATTAAATGGCAATAAAGAAATTTCAGTTGCAAATCTTGAAAACGGTATTTATCAGCTTAGTATCTTAAGTGATAAAAAAATAATCGGTACCCGTAGTGTGCAGGTTTTGAGATAAAAAATCATAACAATACCGAAGAGGAGTTGGGCTTGCGTTCATCTCCTCTTTTTTTTAAATTTTTATAATGAATTCAAAAGAAAAGGCCTACGCTATAGCCAAAGCGCTTATGTTCGATAATGATGCTTTCAGCCAATGGCTGGGCATAGAGATTTTGGAACTGGATGCAGGATTTGCACTGGTTCAAATGACTGTAAGATCCGAAATGACTCAGGGTTTCGGCATAGCTCATGGGGGCATCACTTATTCACTGGCCGACTCTGCCTTGGCTTTTGCCTCGAATGCACATGGCATAAAAGCACTTTCGGTAGAAACTTCCATTTCTCATCTGCTGGCTGTTCAAAGTGGTGATGTTCTTACCGCAAAAGCTACAGAAGAAAGCTTAAGTAATAAATTTGGCCTTTATCAAGTAAAAATCACCAATCAACAGGATAAAACGGTAGCATTATTTAAAGGCACGGTTTACAGAACTTCAAAAGAATGGCTAGGCTAATTTGTACATAGTGTAAAGATTCTATAAAAAGTAAACTTTAGATACACAGACAATTGCCAAAATGTATTTATGTATTGTCAAAAAAATGGACGCGTTTTTATTATTATCTCACATGTAAAGCAGGAGAAAAACCTATTGAATTAGAGAATATTTCAAAACACGGATTTAATAGACAATACTTAGTTTAACGGATTTTCTTTCACAAAATACTGGTATTTTACTCCGTAAAAAACTAACAGATTGTCTAAGCTAAAAACTTTTCCAAAATAAACGCGCCGCAGGAACCGCTTCTCAAGGTCCGAAGCACCAGCGTATGGAAGCAGCATCGGCTGGCAATGTTACTGTAATAGTTGAGAACAAGTGTTGAGGAGTAATAAGTAAGGGTTACAGATGCTGCTTCCGGTTTCGGGTTCCTTGTGTATAGTATATTGTTTTACATGGGCTTATGACCCGAAAACGCCTTGCTGAGGACTAGATTTTTTGTTACTTTTTTATCATGAAAAAAGTAAGAAAGAGAAGGTTAATAGTTTACCAATTAAGAAATTATTACTTTTGGCATTCATAAGTTTAAAAATTTAATGAATTTTGCAATCATTGGTTTAAAATAATAATTTTATGACCGCTTTGAGAATCTAAAAAAATAGATAATGAAAAATGCATATATAATTGATGGTTTAAGAACGCCCATCGGCAATTTTGGCGGCGCATTGGCCTCGGTAAGAGCCGATGATATGGCTGCCCTAGTTATAAAGGAGCTTTTGGGACGCCATCCTGAAATTCCTGCCCACGCCATAGAAGATGTCATATTGGGTTGCGCCAATCAGGCCGGCGAAGACAACAGGAATGTAGCCCGTATGGCGCTATTATTGGCAGGAATGCCTGTTACTGTTCCAGGTGAAACTGTCAATAGACTTTGTGCATCCGGAATGTCGGCCATCGCACAGGCTGCCAAAAGTATAAAAGCAGGCGATGGTGATTTGTTTATCGCAGGCGGTGTAGAGAATATGACCCGCGGCCCCTGGATAATTTCTAAAACATCCTCAGCCTATGGGCGCGATGCGCAGATGTACGACTCCAGTTTTGGCTGGCGCTTTATCAATCCCAAAATGAAAGAAATGTACGGAGTTGATGGCATGGGCGAAACGGCCGAAAATCTGGTCGATTTGTACAACATCAGCCGCGAAGCACAGGATAATTTTGCACTTTGGTCGCAGCAAAAAGCTGCCGAGGCTCAACGCAATGGTATTTTGGCAGAAGAAATAGTTGCAGTGCCAATTCCGCAAAGAAAAGGCGACCCTGTTTTAGTAAAAGAAGATGAATTTATTAAGCCCGATACTACAATTGAAATTCTTTCAAAATTGAAAGGTGCTTTCCGTAAAGAAGGTGGTTCGGTTACTGCCGGAAATGCATCGGGACTGAATGATGGAGCTGCCGCGGCAATTATTGCATCGGACAATGCTGTCAAACAATACGGACTCAAACCGATGGCTAAAATTATTAGCTCCGCTGTTATTGGTGTCGAGCCCAGAATCATGGGCATCGGTCCGGTTCCTGCCTCGCTGCTTGCCTTACATAAAGCAGGTCTTAGTCTTAAAGATATGGATGTCATCGAAATCAATGAGGCTTTTGCCGCACAGGTGCTTGCCTGCACCCGTCAATTTGGGCTCAAAGATGATGACTCAAGAATAAATCCGAATGGTGGTGGTATTGCCCTCGGTCATCCGTTGGGTATGTCGGGCACACGTATTGTGCTGGCTGCCGCGCGTGAACTGCAACGCAAAAATCTGCGCTATGCGCTCGTTACCATGTGTATTGGGGTAGGGCAGGGATATGCTGTGGTTATTGAAAATACCATTTAGAAATCAGATTATCAGATATCAGATTGTCAGCCTGCTATTGGCTATCAAAATCTGATTTTCTACCTTCTGATCTCGTCCGAGAGACGAAACCGACAATCAGTAAAAAAAAAGCTGATAACCTGACTTCTGACGATCTGTAAAAAAAGTCCTGCTACTTGCTAAGAGCGCTGATAATCTGAAAATCTGACATCTGAAAATCTCAAAATATGAAACGCATACCAAATTACATCATGGGACAATGGCTCGAGCACTCGGGCGAAGGCTACATACAATACAATGCCATCACGGGCGAAGCCATCAGCACTGTTGGCAGTGAAGGGCTCGATTTTGCAGCTATGGCCGATTATGCCCGCAAGGTTGGCAATCCTGCTTTGCGCAAAATGACCTTTCATCAGCGTGGACAAATGATAAAAGCGCTTGCGCTCTATTTGCTCGAGCTCAAAAAGAAATATTATGTTGTAAGTGCCATGTCGGGTGCCACCAGAGCCGACAGCTGGATTGATATCGAAGGCGGTATAGGGACACTTTTTGCTTATGCAAGTCTGCGCCGTAAATTTCCAAATCAGCCATTTTATGTCGATGGGGAAACGGCACCACTTTCCAAAGAAGGAACTTTTATAGGCCATCATATTATGGTGCCAAAACGTGGTGTTGCCATTCACCTCAATGCCTTTAACTTCCCTATTTGGGGAATGCTCGAAAAACTTGCCGTAAATTTCCTAGCTGGGATGCCAGCAATTGTAAAACCTGCCGAGCAGACTTCTTATCTTACTCAAGTAATGGTAGAGGACATCGTTGCCTCTGGCATTCTTCCCGAGGGGGCCTTACAACTTGTCTGCGGTTCGGGTGTCGGCATTTTAGACCCAGTGATGTCGCAAGATATTGTCACTTTTACAGGCTCGGCACATACGGGAGCTTTTTTGAAAACTTTGCCCTCGATTATTAATAATGCCGTACCATTCAATATGGAGGCCGATTCGCTCAATTGTTCGGTGTTAGGACCTGATGCTGAGCCCGGCACGGAAGAATTCGATCTTTTCATTAAAGAGGTGCGCAAAGAGATGACCGTAAAATCGGGACAGAAATGTACCGCAATACGCAGAATTATTGTGCCGGAACATTTGGTCGATGCGGTACAGGCAGCGCTTAGCAAACAATTGGCATCCACAACTTTGGGTGATCCTTCGGTTGAGGGTGTTCGAATGGGTCCACTCGCAACGCGCGAACAGGTGGAAGAAGTAAAATCGAAAGTCAAAGAACTCTCGCTCGAAGGGCAAATAGTTTATGGAAGTCTCGATGATTTTGAAGTTGTTGGTGCAGATAAAAATAAAGGTGCTTTTATGGCGCCTATTCTAATGGTCAACAACAATCCATTCCAAAACCTGAAAGTACACAACATCGAGGCTTTTGGTCCTGTAAGTACGGTTATGCCCTACAAAAATCTGGACGAAGCGATCGAGCTGGCTCAAATGGGCAAGGGCTCACTCGTTACTTCCATTGCAACTTTCGATGATAAAATTGCCAAGGAATTTGTACTGGGTGCAGCTACGCATCACGGAAGAATTTTGGTCTTGAACCGCGAATCGGCTAAGGAAAGCACAGGCCATGGTTCACCAATGCCTTTGCTTACTCATGGTGGTCCCGGTCGTGCAGGCGGGGGTGAGGAGATGGGCGGAATGCGCGGTGTGATGCACTATTTGCAACGTACTGCTATTCAGGGTACACCTACTACAGTCTCGGCCATTACTGAGGTGCACCAGTATGGAGCAAAATATATCGAGGATGATGTACATCCTTTCCGCAAACATTTCGAAGACCTGCGAATTAGCGAAACCTGGATAACCCACAAGCATACCGTTTCTGAAACCGATATCCACAATTTTGCCAATGTGAGTGGCGACAATTTCTATGCGCACATGGATGCTACTTCACTGGAGGGTACCATTTTCGAACAGCGTGTTGCCCACGGATATTTTGTATTGTCGAAAGCTGCCGGACTATTTGTAGAGCCTCGCAAAGGCCCTGTGATGCTCAATTACGGACTGGACGAATGCCGCTTTGTAAAACCTGTTTATCCGGGAATGACTATTGGAGTGCGCCTTACGGTGAAGGAAAAAGTCGATCAGGAAAAAAGAAGTCCCGAAGACATTGCCAAAGGCATCGTGAAATGGCTGGTTGATATTTATGATCAGACAGGTGAGACGGTTGCGCTGGCGACTATTTTGACAATGGTGATGAAGAAGAATCAGGACTGATTTGATGATTTGGTTTTGTTCAGATAATATTAAATAAATCTCATATGAATACAAGTAAATATCATATTTCAGATTTTTCTCCTCACCTTTTTTGGCATACTGACCGAAAAAAATTAGATTTTTCAACTTCCAGAGAAACTATTATTTATCAGGTTTTGGAATATGGGATGATGAGTGACTGGATTTTATTACAAAAAATATACACAAAAGAGGTTATTAAAGAAGTGGTATTAAATTTAAGGCAAATGGATCCAGTTACCCTTTCTTTTATCTCAAATTATTTAAAAGTTGATAAATCTGTTTTCAGATGTTACAAAAACAGTCAGTCGGAAAAGAGCTTTTGGAACTCTTGGTTGATTTAGTATATTATAATTATAAGTTGATTTCGGCACCATCAATCATTGATGGCATTCGTTTAGCTTCGGAAATGGATATAGCAGCAATGAAATTGAATGCAATAGCTGGTAGAGGCTCCAAAAAAGATTTTATTGATTTTTATTATTTAGGTAAAAAGTTTTCTTTAGATGAAATGATAAAATTCTATAATGAAAAATACCCGGATGGTTCTGAATTTATGGTAAGAAAAAGTCTTACTTATTTTGATGATGCGGATAAGGACGATATGCCGCTAATGACTGATAATATTGATTGGGATGAAATCAAAAATAGTATTATAGAAATTTTATAGTTAGTTCTAATTCAAATAAATAACCTATGCAAGATATCACCAAACAAGGGCATGTAAGCCTGGATATTCAAGACGGAATCGGCACCATTACCTTTTTTCATCCGGCACATAATTCAATGCCTGGTAAATTACTGACAGAGCTGACCGATACCATTACTAATGCAGGTCATAATGCTGATATTAAAGTAATCGTATTGCAAAGCGAAGGTGAAAAAACCTTTTGCGCAGGTGCAAGTTTCGACGAATTGATTTCCATTAAAGATACTGAGACAGGGCATCGCTTTTTTATGGGCTTTGCCAATGTCATCAATGCATGTCGAAAATGTCCTAAAATAATTATCGGACGTGTACAGGGTAAGGCAATAGGCGGAGGCGTGGGCATTGCCTCGGCTACTGATTATTGTTTTGCAGTAAAATCAGCTTCAGCCAAATTGAGCGAACTCGCTGTTGGCATCGGTCCCTTTGTGGTTGGTCCGGCCGTGCAGCGCAAGGTTGGACTTTCGGCATTTTCGCAAATGGCAATCAATGCTACCAAATTCTTCGATGCCGACTGGGCAAGGGAAAAAGGTCTTTATGCCGAAGTTTTTGAAACAACCGCTGTTATGGATGCCGCTATTGCAGATTTGGCCGATACCCTTGCAAATTCAAGCCCCGAAGCTATGGCCGATTTGAAAAAAGTTTGCTGGGAAGGCTGCGAAAATTGGGATGAACTACTTTCGACCCGTGCTGGCATCAGTGGCAGATTGGTTTTGACCGACTTTACAGTGAACGCCATCAATAAATTTAAAGCGAAAGCATAACTTACTCAGATATCAGCTGTCAGGTTTTAAATCCTGATACATGATACTTAATACTTGATATGATTTACGAATTCAACGGCTATCGCCCGGTAATACATGAAAGTAGTTTTGTGCATCCGCAGGCCAATGTCACAGGCAATGTAATGATTGGCGCTCATTGCTATATCGGTCCCGGAGCAGTGCTGCGCGGCGATTGGGGTGAAATTCTTGTAGCCGATGGCTGCAATATTCAGGAAAACTGTGTGGTACATATGTTTCCGGGCAAATCTGCAGTTTTTGAGGAAGGCGCTCATATTGGGCATGGTGCAATCATTCATGGCGCTACAGTTGGCAAAAATGTTTTGGTTGGCATGAACGCCGTACTAATGGACGATGTAGTAGTTGGAGAAAATTCTCTCATTGGTGCGCTCTGTTTTGTACCGGCGAATATGGTTATTCCAACAAAATCGCTGGTTGTTGGGAATCCAGCAAAAATCATCAAGGAAGTGAGTGATGAAATGATTGACTGGAAAACACAAGGCACCAAATTATATCAGCAATTACCTGCCGATTGTTACAATAGCCTGCGCGAATGTGAGCCTCTGCGCGAGAAAGAAGCAAATCGTCCTGCTCCGCAACAGTATTTTTTCAAAACATGGGCCGACAAAAAAATAGATTAAAGACTTTCGAAATAGTTGAGATCTTTGGCAAAGGTTTCCTTTACCTTATAAGTTGCAAAAGCTGCCAATGCAAGGCAAATGAGACCAACAATCAGTGTCGACATCAGATTACCTGAAAGCGCACCCAAGGCAGTAAAACTCATTGTTATTGGCAGTACAGCGCCGCGAACAAAATTAGGGACAGTATTTGTGACAGTTGACCTGATGTTGGTACCAAACTGCTCAGCGGCAATCGAAACAAAAATAGCCCAGTAACCCGAGCAAAATCCTACCATAAAACAGACGAAATAATAGGTCTGGACATTGATGCCCTTCAGCAAAAAGACAAATACAAAAAGCAGGATAAGTGACATAAGTAAATAGAGATAAACCACCTTTTTGCGGCTGCGGAGTAATTGACTCAATAATCCAGAGGCCAGATCTCCAGCCGATAGGCCCAGGTAGGCAAACATTACTGCAGTTCCGTTCACAATGCCTTCTATATCAAGCTCTTTGGCAAAAACATCCTGCGATAGAGAAACCGGTACGCCAATCATAAACCAGACCGGCAGACCGATGAGGATGCAATAAAGGTATTTGAGCGAACTTTCTTTTTTACTAAAAATTGCCAGGAAATTGCCTTTTTTTACCTCATGCGATTTCATATCCTTGAACATACCCGATTCGTATGCGCCAACCCTAAGCAATAATAAAAGCAGACCGATAACGCCTCCTATAATGTAGACAACCTGCCAATTCTGCAGCGTATAACCTGTAGTTGAAGCAATCAGCGCAACGACCATTTGACCCTTTGCACCTACCAATGCAGCCAAAACAGCGCCAAGGGCACCAAAAGTCACAATAATCATGGTGCCATAGCCCCTTTTTTCCTTATCCATCGTTTCTGAAACAAGTGTAATTCCTGCGCCTAATTCACCGGCAAGACCAATTCCTGCTATCACGCGTACTACTGCATAGGAACTTACATCGAAGGTGAAGGCATTGACAATATTGGCCAGCGAATACAGGAGAATACTGCCGAATAGTACTGAAATTCGACCTTTTTTGTCGCCCCAGATTCCCCATAAAATCCCACCAATGAGCATTCCCGCCATCTGACAATTGAAAAGAAAAATCCCGGTATTTTTTATGTCGATATCAATACCTTTCAATTGCGCTATGTATTCCAGACTTTCTCTTTTTACCACATTGAACAGCACCAAATCGTAAATGTCGACAAAATAACCCAAGGCAGCCACGACGATTAGCCAGTTGAATAGAGGTGTTTTGGTTTTTTCTTTCATGGATTAAATTAAAGTCTTAAATAAGGAGCCGAATGTTATGTTAATGTAAGGCAAAGCTATAAATTTGCTCAATAATAATTTTGATTCAACTGGGCGAAATACGGTAATTAGCCCTTGAAAATAATATTGAACTTTTGTTTTTTGTTTTTGATTAGGGGTTACTGTCATACAGTGCCCCTTTTTTTGTTTCAGGACCAAATATAATCTTGCCGCGACAAATTTATCACAAATTTTCTTAAATTTTAACTAGTTCTGCTTGTAGGAATTATTGAAATAACAAATTAAAAGTTAAGCGGTCTCTGAATAGTTTTTATTCAATATTTAAAAAACAATTATCAGCCCCTTAGTTAATTTGTAAACAAAATTTTAATCATTTTCTTATCTTTAAGCGCTGTTTTTTAATACAAAATCAATGGATAGGATTCTGATTATTTTTTTGATCTGCTTGAGTATTGTGTGTCAGGCACAAAAAGCATATTTCCAACAAAAAGTCGATTACCGGATACAGGTAACACTTGATGACAAAAACCACCGGCTGAGCGGAGAAATCAGCATGGATTATTACAATAATTCACCCGACACGCTTAGGTTTATTTACATTCATCTTTGGCCCAATGCCTATAAAAACAATCGCACGGCACTCTCCAATCAGTTAAGCGAAAATGGAAAACTAGGTTTTCATTTTGCCAAAAAGGAGGAACGCGGTTATATCGACAGTCTGTTGTTCAGAACCGATGGTGACATTGCACAATGGAAATTTTATGCTGGTCAGCCAGATATCGCCCGGCTTGAACTGTCGAAACCACTTCTACCTGGTGCATCGGTTATCATCACAAGTCCATTTAAAGTACAGATCCCAAAATCGGTTTCGCGCCTCGGGCATGTAGACGAGAGCTATCAGATGACACAGTGGTATCCGAAGCCGGCTGTATATGATGCCGAAGGCTGGCATCCGATGCCTTATCTCGATCAGGGTGAGTTTTATTCCGAATTTGGAAATTTTGATGTTGAAATAAGCCTGCCGCGAAATTATTTGGTAGCTGCAACCGGTGTATTGCAAAATACTGATGAGCAGGAATTTATCAATAAGAAAATCGCCCTTTCTGAGGGCTTGAATTTTGACCAATTATCGCTGCAGAAAGCAGAATTTCCAGTCTCAGACACGGTGATGAAAAGCATACGCTTCAAAGCGGAAAATGTACACGATTTTGCCTTCTTTGCCGACAAGCGTTTTCATGTTTTGAAAGACAAAGCCAAACTTAAATCGGGAAAAGAAATTGATGTTTTTTGCTATTTTACCAATGAAGAGGCCAATCTCTGGAAAAAAGGACCAAAATTCACCGCCCGTGCTGTGGAATATTATTCCCAAACGGTTGGAGAATATCCCTATCCCCATGCCACTGCCGTACAATCTGCCCTTAGTGCAGGGGGAGGCATGGAATATCCAATGATTACTGTAATTGGAATATCAAATAGTTATAAAGCTTTGGATATTGTCATCACGCATGAGGTGGGGCACAACTGGTTTTATGGCATTTTGGCAAACAACGAAAGGGAACATGCCTGGATGGATGAGGGTTTCAATTCCTATGTCGAATCGCGTTACAATGATAAATATTACCTCAATGGCAGCGGTCGCACCAATTATTTGGCCTATCTGCTACAGGCTCGTCAGGGAATCGATCAGGCGAGTGAAACGCCCTCGCAAAAACTTAGTGCCATCAACTACTTTTTAGGCGCTTATTCTAAACCCACATTGGTTTTGCGTTATTTGGAGGCTTATCTGGGCACCAAAGAGATGGACCGTATTTTATCGGCTTATTATGAAATCTGGAAGTTTAAACATCCCAACCCTACTGATGTGAAGGCTGTTTTCGAAAAAGAAAGCGGTAAAAATATGGCCTGGGTCTTCGACGATCTGCTGGGCAGTACCAAAAAGTTGAATTATGGCATCATTTCCTCAAAAAATGAAGGTAACAAGGCGCTTATACGCGTAAAAAACAAAGGAGAAATAGCCGTTCCATTTTCTGTTTCCATGCTTAATTCGGAAGATTCAATATTGCAGAGCTACTGGTTCGAGGGACTGGCTCCGGGCAACGATACGCTGCTGAGTTTCGAGGGGCAAAAAGGGCTTGTTTTTCGTTTGGATGCTTCGGGAGAAATGCCCGATTTTGATTTCATTGATAATGTTGCCAAAAACAAAGGTATCTTACGATTGGGTATTAAACCTCGCTTTCAGTTTGGTTTCAATGTCAGAAATCCTGAATATCCATTTATTAACATCCTGCCTGCGCTTGGTTTCAATACTCGCGACGGTTTTATGCTTGGGATGACCTTTTTCAGTTCTCCGATTCCGACAAGAAAATGGGAATACGGCCTTGTGCCGCTTTATGGCTTTGGCTCGAAAACGGCAGTGGGCATGGGAGAAATACGTCGTAATTTTCTGACGGCTGCAGGAAAAGTTCAGCAATGGACCTTGGGGCTCAACCTGAAAAGCTTTAATAGTTTCGATAACAGCATCTTTGATTATCACCTCAGGTATACCCGATTGAATCCACATGCTGAAATTCTTTTCCGTAAAAAAGAAGCAAGGGCCTATGGACAACACAGTCTGCAAATCGACAACCTTATTTTACTGACCGAAAAAGAGATTTTCGAAAGGCCCGATACGGTCGTAATTTTCAAGGGTAAAGATAATCTTTGGCGCTCGACACACAGAGTTACGCATACTTATACCAACCGTCACCCGCTAACGCCATACACTATTCGCAGCATGGCCGAATATGCCAATTACCTCGATACTGGCAGAGATTCTACAAGACATTACCTGAAACTGAGCATGGAAGGCAATTTTAAATTTTATTTTGCCAATAAAAAATCGGTCGATCTCAGGATTTACGCTGCTGGTTTCCCCTTGCATACACAGCGTGGTTTTGGACAGTTCCCCTTGCATCTTGCTTCACGTAATAACAATGACTATCATTTCGATGAGCATGTTTTTGGCAGAAGAGAAGCCGAAGGTTTCTGGTCGCAGCAGGTGAATATGCGCGAGGGCGGCTTCAAAACGCCGGTCGATATCAGTCAGTCGATAGCCGATGGGCGAAGTAACAGCTTCATTTTTGCTATTAATCTCAAATCAGATATACCAATCAAACTGCCATTCAGCATACCTTTGATAAAGGTAAAACCTTATGCCGATTTGGGTTATTTTCAAAATACGGCTCCATCTGTTACGGTAAATAGCATATCGGATCAGATATTTGCCAATGCAGGCCTGATGATTGATATTTGGGATGGTGCTGCCGGAATTTATTTTCCGCTTGTTAGTAGTAATAATCTGGATTTGTTGTTAAAACAGCGAGGTAATTTTTGGAACAGAATTGGGTTTAGTATCAACCTGAACCGACTGCATCCTAGAGAACTTACTAAATCTGTTATAAATAGTATCTATTAGGTCAATCATGAGCGATGCCCTGAATTTTTTGTCAAAGATGACCTTTCGCCGACTTTGGAATGCCAGCAAAGTTTATAGCTCATTTATGCTCACGAAGTGGCTAAAAAGACCTATTCAATGGGGGCTCCCTTTTTCTGTGGCGATAGAACCTACTACGGCCTGCAATCTCCGTTGCCCGGAATGTCCGAGCGGTTTGCGTAGTTTTAGTCGCCCTACAGGCAATCTCAAAGAGGATTTCTTTCGCAAAACAATCGATGAATTGCACAAAGAGGTGTTTTACCTCACCTTTTACTTTCAAGGCGAACCCTATATCAATCCCGATTTTCTGGAGATGGTAAAATATGCGCATTCCAAAGGTATTTATACCTCCACTTCGACCAATGCACATTTTTTGAATGAGGAAAATGCCCGAAAAACTGTAGAGTCAGGTCTCGATCGGCTCATAATTTCCATCGATGGCACAACGCAGGAGACCTACGAGGCTTACCGAAAAGCCGGCAAATTGTCCAATGTCATTCAGGGCACCAAAAACATACTGAAATGGAAAAAAGAACTGAAATCGAAAAAGCCCGAGGTCATTTTTCAGTTTTTGGTGGTCAAGCCTAATGAGCATCAAATTCCCGAACTTTATAAGTTGGCTAAGGAACTTGGCGTTGACAAGGTAAAATTAAAAACAGCTCAGATTTATGATTTTGAAAATGGCAATCCGCTCATTCCATCCATCGGGCGCTATTCGCGCTATGCTCAACAGCCCGACGGAACCTATAAAATAAAGAACCTGCTCAAAAACGAGTGCTGGAAACTTTGGCATAGCTGCGTGATTACCTGGGACGGTATTGTAGTGCCCTGTTGCTTCGACAAAGATGCCGAACATAAAATGGGTGACCTGAAAGAGGGCAGTTTCAAAGAAATTTGGTCTGGCAGTGCCTATAGTGCATTCAGAAAACAACTGCTCAAGGGCAGAGATCAGATTGACATTTGTACCAATTGCACCGAGGGTTGTAAGGTGTGGGCAGCGGAGTAATTGGATATTGGTCCAAAGGCAAAAAAAATGGGCAGGCCTTTATGACCTGCCCAGCATATATGCTTAATAAAATGTAATAGGCTGCATCGGGAAATAATTAAACCCCAATACCCCAGTTTATTTCTCTGTAGATGGTCTTTGAGCAGGTATACCTTCACCGTACTTACCATTTCCTAATTTCACTTTTCCAACATTTGGTCCAGCAGGGATTATCTCACCTACAGGAACGTGATCTTCAGGATTGTATTTGTAAACATCATGGTCGGCAGGCCAGTAGAAAATAGTGCGTCCATCGTTTGGCTGATTTTTAGCTTTAGCTGCAGCCGGCTCTTTATCTGTTTTCAAATAAGCTGGACCAGGAGCTTGAGGGAAACGACCTTCGCCATAACCTGTTTTAGGACGAACGATAATCTGATATTGAACTTTACCATTGTTGGTACCACCATTTAGTTCTACTATGTCAAAACCTGTAGCTGTTTGGTTTACGATTGCAGCCCCGTTAAAATTAAGCATGTCTTGTGGCGTAAAGAAGGCGCGAATTGGATTCTGAGCATCAATGATGACTATATCAGCCAAAATTGGATCGATGTCCACATGTGCACGACCATTTACCATTTCGGCAGTACCATAATCCTGATACCAATATTCTGGAGATTCAGGTGCAGTCATTGTAATACGACCGTGATTTGAAGTTGGGATAATTTCCGAAACGGCATTTGTACCTGTAATTTTACGATTTATGCCACCTACAGTTGTTCCTACATAAGCAAAAGCTTGAGAGGTTGAAGCTGCATTAAGTGCTTCAAAATATCCACCTGCCCTAGTTGCGGTGCTACCGTAGGCAAGGCCTTGAACACCAAATGCATCCTGATTTGTAGAGTTGGCAATCCCTTGTACTCCGATTGAATAACCTGGATTACCAGTTACAGCACGGTTCATATATCCACGCAATGCAATTTGGTTCCCAGCAAGAGTAGTACTGGTAACATTTAATTGGTTATAGTTGGCACTTGGATTATATGTTGCAGAAGCATTTTGAACATAGTTATATGAAGCCATCCAAACATCTGAAAAGGAAATATTCGCTGCAACAGTAGCTGCACCTGCAGATTGTGCGTAGATACTGGTGTAACCTGCAGCCGGATTATTAGCATAAACTCCGGCACCTTGTAAGGTTTGAACAGGTGTGCCAAATGTTATATTTGTTTCACGACCTAAATAACCACCTACGTTGTTACTGTGACCAAAAATAGCATCTCCAGTTCCACTGCTAACATCTAAGATGTTAGTCGGAGCTGCAGTTCCAATACCTATCCAACCATTTGTCTGTTTAACCCTTAATCTTTCAATGTTGTTAGTGCCAACAACAAAATCTTGAGCTCCTGATGTTCCTATCCAATTCTCAACAGCGCCAATCAGGGAGGTGCCATAAGTTGCAGGATTAGCAGGGCTGACAATTCCAGTATTGCCTAATAATTTCCAGTCGCTACTTTCTCCGTTCAGTAATCTTACCCATTTTACGCCGTCCCAATAATAATAACCAGGCGTAACATTGTTTGGAGTTGTACCTGCAGTTGTAGTATTGTAAACCAAAAGAGAAGTAGCTGGTGCTGTTACTGGTGCTGCCGCATTGGTAGCAGTAAGTGCTATTCTTGGGATTAGTACCCCACGGTTAGCGTCAGTAATTTCCAATTTTGCACTTGCATCTGGTGTTGGGGTACCGATACCTACATTCTGTGCATTGAGTAGCGCAGTTAAAGAAAAGAAAGCTAATGTTGTAAAAATTTTCTTCATGTTAATTAAAGTTTATTATAAAGTTATACTAATATAAATATAAAGATAAGTAATATTAATTTCTTTGATTAAAGAATTAAAAATTTTTTAATAAAAAAGCTGCCTTTTTTAGGAAGGCAGCTTTTGACAATATTCAATATGTAGTATTTATTTCAACTTAGTCTCAGGTTTTCTCGTCAACTCATATTGAGGTGCATCTGGATAAGTGATAGCTGGACTTGGAGTTGGTTTCCAGTTTTTCTTTGCTTCTTCATCCTGTTTTACCATTTCGTTGTAATCGATTGGACGTTTTGGTGCACGCTCAGAGTACTGACGAGTATCGCCAGGGCCCCAAACCGGGTCATTACCAAAACGGTGATCAGGGAAATGAAGGCGTTTTGCAACCAATCGATAAGAGAAACGTACATTTGATGCACCCCCATTCTTTTCTTTTACAGTAAAGCCGGTTTTGCCGGGAATAACATTAACATCTTCGCAATCACCCTGAACCTGTACGAATACATGCATCGGATGCTCATCGTCAATCAAGATTGTTTCGAGATACATTGGATCTAAGCTTACCTCGGCAATGCCATTTACAAGATTAGCATGTCCGAAGTCTTCGAACCAAACCTCTGGGCTCTCCATACAGTAAAGCAATTGATTACCTTTTGTCGTTGGAACTGAAGCCGTTTTAGTGCCATTAGCAATAACATGATTGCCATTAAAGTAACCACTGTAATTGGCATTGTTTGCTCTCCAGCCAACCACTGCAACATCGTTATTACCGGCAATAACACCGCCGCCAAATCCTATGCCATGTACTCCTATACCGTACGCAGCCCCATTGTAAGTACCTAAAATACCCATTCTTTGTACTCCACTGGCAATACTATTATAACCATGAACGCCTGCACCTCCTGCATTTGCTGTAGGTTGAGTAACAATGCCATAAAAACCAGCTCTTGTTAAAGAAGTGTTTGTACCTGCGTAATTACCCAGTGATCCAGCACCAGTGCCGCTACCGGCATATACACCCTGTACTGCAGAGAAATTAGTTGTTCCACCTGCCAGAATTTCCCCCCAGGTTCCAGAGCCGTTTTGGGCTGAGTAACCATTGATAGCGAAAGGGGTAGCTACAGTGCCAACTGCGCAAAGCGCATCGCCTGCATAAGGTGAAGCAATAGCTCCCCAAACAAATTCACCATCTGTTGGGCTGATACGACCACGGGCGATGTTATTTGAGATAAACTGAAAAGGTTGATTGCTAGTTGTTCCAATACTGCGCAGTGCAGTTGTGGCACTACCTGTAGTGTACCATGCATCTTTTACTGTTTCATTAGAGCGGCGCAAAATACCATTAACGTCAGTCATAACCATCACATCTGCAGCATTTGTAGTAACTGTGGTGGTAGAGGACAAGCCGCTAACTCTAATGGTAGCAGCGTTGGGTGTTGTTGCATCAGTAACATGTAATTTGCTCGATGGGGTATTCGTACCGATGCCTACATTTTGAGCAGCCAAACTGCCCACTAAAGAAAAAAGAAACTGCGATTGTGTAAAAATTTCTGTTCATAAAAATGTTTTTAAATTTTAATAATTGTGAAAATTACAATAAGTAATCTATGATAGTGACAAATGTTATAAAAAAGGTTAAAGTGGTAATTTATTTGCCAAAAAACATGAAATTAAAAAATATTTAAAAATTGTGCTGCCTATTTAAAATTTAGAAAATATATATTCAGAAGCGTATTAAATTAAAAAAAGGGCAAGTCGAAACGACCTGCCCTTATCTTTACATAAGAATTTTTAAATTAGTTGCCTCCGCCTACAGGTCTTTTTAAATTTGTTGCATTTGGGTCGGGTTGTTTAGCCGGAGCTGAGTCCCAACGTATTTGGGTTCCATCCCACCAAAGTGGTTGTGCGTTACCATTGGTATTATTATCATTGTACATTACATTTTCCATTTTTCTGTCGAATTCTTTGTTGAGAAGCTCTTCAGCAATTTCTGACATTTCACCAACAGGAGTTGTAGCAGTCCAAACAATCTGTACATTTGAACGACCATTGTTATTTTCACGAATCCAGAAACCATCTGCAGTAATGTTGTCAACATAAACACCATTGCTATTGCCTTGTGGAGTAGCAACAATGAGGATATTGTTAAGATCGCTGCTCATAACTTTTTTGAAATTATTATCGAAAGCTATGTAAACCTGACCATTATTGAGTTGTATTTTACCTTTGCTGCTAACTTCGGGCTGCATGGAAGATGACATATAACCTGCAACACGCTCGTCAGTTGAGGTTGGCATCAGGTAAGTGAAAGCTTTGTTTGTGAAACCTTGTCCATCAACGTATAAGCCATAAGTCTGACCTTTGGCATGGAAACCGTATTTAAGACCACGTACCCAACCGCCCATTACACCGCCATAGATACCAAGACCGATGAATGAATTCTGAGATAATTCTGTGTTTCCGTCATTGTAAATTGTCAATGATCCATTATTAATATTGCTACCTGGAATTGTTCGACCTGCCGCCGTACCATTCGTATGGGCTTGACCAAAACCATACACGGCATAATCAATTAGGTTTGAAGCATAGTATCCTAAAGCTCCATTCGCAAAACCATAATTATATCCATAAACACCACCGCTGCGAATTGTTGTTCCACCTGTACCATATACCCCAAACTTGTAAGTCCCGGTAGATGTAGCTTGTCCAAAAACTCCTGTAGCTGATGCAGCAAAACTTGTTCCGGCAGTAGTTGTAAGATATATACCACGAACTCCGGATCCTTGTGCATTAGTTCCGCTGTATTCTCCCTGAACACCTGCAAAAATTGTTGTACCGCCTGTTACGCTTCCATAAACCCCTGAACCATTATTGGCAGAGTAGCCATTAACTGCCCATGGAAAGGTGGCATTGCTAACACCATTCATCAAGTCACCTACAGCAGCAGTAGTAGTAGCACCAATAAAGAATTCACCCTGATTCGTTAAACGACCGCGAACGACATTGTTCGTGATAAGATCGATACTTTGGTTGGTAGTAGTACCAAGACTTCTTAATGCTGTTGTGGCATTACCAGTTGTATACCAGGCATCTTTTACTGCTTCGTTGGCACGGCGAAGGGAACCGTTTGCATCTGTCATAACGATGGCATCAGTTGCTAAGCTTGTAAGTGTACCTGTGCTTGACAAACCACTAATTCTTAGAGTTGCAGTATTAGGAGTTACTGCATCAGTGACGTGTAACCTATCTGCAGGTGTAGCTGTACCGATACCTACATTACCACGGCTGCGAGTTTGCATTACAAGGTTTTTGGTAGTAGTGTTGGTGATGTTTGACTCTATTGAAAAATAGCTGTCGCCTGTACCAATGTTTGCGCCATTATTACCACCATTTGGATCGGTATTGTAAAAACCCATCATGGCTGTTTCGTAGTTTTGATTCTGCCAGCCGGGCAAAAATTCCATATAGGCAGAGTTTTCGCCCAAAAGACCTAAGACGCGACCATTGCCACCAAAAAGACCACCATAGAGTTTGGATCCTGTTACAGTTCCGCCACCGCTATTGTGTAAACCAGTATAACCTACAACACCTGCTATCATATCTTGAACGCTTCCTGTGATTGAAGTAGTAGTGGCGATTGACCCAAATATACCCGTTGCTTTGTTTGCAGAACCCGTAGTAGTGTTAAGGTTAATTGTTCCGCCAGGCGTAGGCGCTTCAACAGAGGCGAATACTCCCATTGGGCCATCATAAAGAGCTGTAGCGGAAGCGGCCTTAGCAATAGTTCTTATACCAAAAGAAGCAACATTACCACTATTAACACCTACATATCCAATTTGTGTAGAAGAACTTGATGTTCCATTTGTATTGTTGATAACAGCAGCTTCTGAGAGCGTAGTTGTGTTGGCATTAACCAATAATCCACCCGTACCGTTTATCTCAACGCGACCTGCATCGGCGGTGATGATTCTACCTGCACCGGGACCACCTTCATCATAAGCCATGTCTAAGGTATTATCTCCACCTTTGAGGGGGGTCCATTGTGTACCGTTCCAGAAATAAAAACCAGTACCTGCACCACCTGTAACCGCGGCATTGGTATTATATACCAAAAGACCTGTTAGTGGAGATGCTACGGGTGTTGTACCGTTGGTTACAGCAGCAAGTGAAACACGAGGTATTAGAATACCACGATTCGCGTCATCTATCTGTAATTTAGCAGAGGAATGTGGTAAATTTGTACCAATTCCCACATTTTGTGCATTTACTGCGCCGGCAAGTGCCATTACAGCTGCAAGGATGTGTAATTTTTTGATCATTGGTTAAGTAATTTTAATGATTAATTGTAATAAGTTAATGTTTAACGCTAAGATATTAAGTTAATTTTGAAAAAAATAATCTAAATTGGATTTATTTTAAAATGAATGATAAATATATTTTAGGGCAATTTTTACTTATTTTAATGAGACAAATTGAAATGCCTGTAGTTATAGTTTTTACTATTTTTGCGCTAATTTTACCATCCTTGCTACATTGATATTGATACAGTAACTTTTTAATAATTATGTAGTTTTATGCTGTAAAATCATTGAGAAAAGCTTTTAATCATTGCAACAGACTTATATTTGCATCTCATAAAAAAACGCTAAAATGCCAATAATCATCAGAAATATATTAGCTTTTTTACTAGGTCTTGTGCTTGGTTCCTTTGTAAATATGGGAATTATCTTAATCAGTAATTATTTTATTCCAGCGCCCGCAGGAGCAGACCTTACTACAGAAGAAGGCTTGATTAAAGCAATGAAATTGATGCAGCCCAAGCATTTTATCATGCCTTTTCTGGCACATGCGCTGGGGACTTTTTCGGGGGCATTACTTTGTTCAGCATTGGCAGCTTCGTTCCGATTCTATATGGTGATGCTCATTGCGTCGTTGTTTTTTGTAGGGGGTATTTATATGGTCATGCTTTTGCCATCACCGCTCTGGTTCAACCTCACAGATTTAATTTTGGCCTATTTCCCAATGGCTTACCTGGGATATTTTTTGCTGAAGAAGAAATAGTACCTCAAGTCTAGTATCTCAAGTCTAAAAGTACGGAGTCTCAAAAAAATAATCCCTCAAATTTTGTGAACTCATTTTAGTTCTATATGTTTGTGTTGTAAATATTTAAAAAAAATGAAATCTAACAGACAGTTGCATCATCATCATCATCCAGTTTCTGCCGAAACCGGAATGAATAGCTGTTTTGTAAATCATAAATAAAAATTTATCAATTCATAACAGAAGGATTCAGCGGTTTTTGCCATTGAATCCTTTTTTATTTTTTAAAAAAACCTATAAACTCATGGAAAGATTAAAAATCGCCATTCAAAAATCGGGAAGACTGACCGAAGATTCGCAGAATCTCTTCACGGAGTGTTCCATCGAAATTCAGGATGGAAAAAGGCAGCTCTTAGCTCCTTCTCCTAATTTTCCGATCGATCTGCTTTACCTGCGCGATGACGATATTCCGCAGTACATCGAGGACGGTATTGCCGATGTGGGCATCCTGGGAGAAAATATTTATGTCGAAAGTGGTGCATCGCTGCGCATTGCCAAAAGACTGGGTTTTGCCAAATGCCGACTCTCACTTGCAGTTCAGCGTTCCGAAAAATACAGCGACTCAGCTTTTTTTCAGGGAAAAAGAATTGCCACAACCTATCCCAACATAGTTAAAAAATACCTGGCTGAGAAAGGACTTAGTGCCGAAATACATGAGATAAGCGGCTCTGTTGAAATTGCGCCAAATATAGGCCTTGCAGATGCCATTTGCGATATTGTGAGTACCGGCAGTACCCTCATGAGCAATGGACTCAAAGAAGTGGAAACCGTCATGTACTCTGAGGCGCTCATGGTGGCCAATCAAAATTTAAGCGCTGAAAAAGAGCAGATTCTTCAGAAATTACTCTTCAGAATTGCTGCTGTTGAAACGGCCAAGAAAAATAAATATATTCTGCTGAATGCGCCCAATGATAGCCTTGATGAAATTTGCAACATACTTCCGGGCATGAAAAGCCCTACCATCCTGCCTCTTGCAAAAGAGGGCTGGAGTTCGCTGCATTCTGTTGTTAATGAAGAGGTTTTCTGGGAAATGATCGATCAGTTGAAAGAAAAAGGGGCTCAGGGGATTTTGGTGGTGCCGATTGAGAAAATGATATTGTAATTATGAAGTATGAAGTTAGAAGTATGAAGGTAGAAGTTAGAAGTATGAAGTTAGAAGTTAGAAATCTGGAGTTTAAACTATGCTAAGTTTTATACTCTACCTTCACAATTTGTAAAATTCTGCCTTCTAATTCTTCTTTCATCCTTAGTCTAGAGTCTGATAATCTGACAATCTGACAATCTGACCTCTGATGTCTGAAAATCTGTACAAAATCTCAAACCAAAATAGAAATTTTTATAACTTTGCGCCACTAAATAGTTAAAAACAGTTCATTTAAAATTTATTTAGCATAAATATTATAATCTGAATTTATGAAAGTCATCAAACATCCAATCCGAGAACAGTGGAACGAATTTCTGACACGCCCCTATCAGGATATGACAGAGATTAAAAAAACTGTACAAACTATCATTGAAGACATTAAAGTTGGAGGCGATGCCAAGCTTTTGGAATATACCCAAAAATTCGACAATGTAAGCCTTAGTAGTCTCACTGTTTCAAAAGAGGAGTTCGATGCCTGCGATGAATTTGTGAGTCAGGAACTGAAAGAGGCTATGCAGGTTGCTTACAACAATATTCTTACCTTTCACACCAGTCACCGCGAGAATTATCATGTGGTAGAAACTATGCCAGGTGTTCGCTGCTGGAGAAAAGCTGTTCCGATTGAGAAAGTGGGATTGTATATCCCATCGGGCACAGCACCTTTGTTTTCATCTGTCCTCATGCTAGGCATTCCGGCCAAACTGATGAGCTGTCGCGAGATTGTGGTTTGTGTGCCGCCTCAGGCCGATGGTTCTATTCACCCTGCTGTGCTTTATGCCTGCAAAATGGTCGGATTGAATACAGTTTTCAAAGTGGGTGGTGCTCAGGCAATTGCAGCCATGGCCTTTGGTACAGAAAGCGTTCCTAAAGTGTATAAAATTTTTGGTCCCGGCAATCTTTATGTAACTGCCGCCAAGCAAATGGTTGCACGCGAAGGTGTAGCGATAGATATGCCTGCAGGCCCATCTGAAGTTATGGTTGTAGCCGACGAAAGTATGCCATCTTCTTTTGTTGCGGCCGATTTACTTTCTCAGGCAGAACATGGTATTGACAGCCATGTTGTGTTGGTTACTTTCAAAGAAGAATATCTGAAAAGAGTACAAAAACACATTGCCGATCAGCTCAAAGATTTGCCCCGCAAAGAAATTGCTGAGAAGGCACTTGAAAACAGCGCTGCAATTATTGTAAAAACTCAGGAAGAAGCCATAGGTATTGTGAATGAATATGCACCCGAGCATTTAGTGGTAGGCTTACGCAACTGTAATGCCTTCGCTACAGAAATTTATAATGCATCGGCCATTTTTCTGGGCAATTATTCACCAGAGGCGGTTGGCGACTATGCCACCGGACCCAATCATACCTTGCCAACAGGCGGTTTTGCCAGAATGTTCAGCGGCGTAATGCTCGAGTCCTTTGCCAAAAAGGTTACTTATCAGCAGCTTACGCCAGAAGGAATAAAGAATCTTGGCGGATATGTAGAAACTTTGGCTGCCGCCGAGGGGCTCGATGCGCATAAAAACGCAGTTACAGTGAGGCTCACCCAGTTGAAAAACTTAGAAAAAGAAGGAAAATAACAACATAGGGGGAGCGTTTAGCTCCCCTTTTCAATTTTATCGTAATGGAAAAGCTCATAAAGATGATGCGCCCCAATATTCTGCGCATGAAAGCATATTCTTCGGCAAGGCACGAATTTGAAGGTGTGGCGGAATATTTTCTCGATGCCAATGAAAACCCTTTCGATAATGGACTCAATCGCTATCCCGATCCGCTGCAGCATGAACTGAAAGCACGCATTGCCGAAATTAAAAATATAGACAGCAAACGCATTTTTTTGGGCAATGGCAGTGACGAGGCCATCGATCTGCTTTTTAGGATTTTTTGCGAACCTGGCAAAGATAATGTCATTATTCTTCCGCCTACTTATGGTATGTACCAGGTAGCCGCGGATATAGCAGATGTGCAAATTAGAGAAGTGCCGCTCGATGCCGATTTTCAGCCGTCCTTTGAACGAATTGCAGCGGCTGTAGATGACAACACCAAAATTATTTTCTTTTGTAGTCCGAACAATCCGACAGGAAATAGCATCAGACCTGAAATTATAAAGCAGGCTCTTGAGTTTTTTCCAGGTCCGGTTGTGGTAGATGAAGCCTATATTGATTTTTCAACACAGCCATCTTTTCTTCAGCTGCTCGATCAATATCCCAATCTATTGGTGATGCAGACTCTCTCAAAGGCTTGGGGACTGGCAGGCATTCGCCTGGGAATGGCATTTGCAGCACCCGAACTTATTGCTCTTTTTAATAAGGTAAAGGCGCCTTATAATATCAATCAGCTTACCCAGGAAACAGCACTTAAGATGTTGGAGGATACAGATAAAACTGCTGCAAATGTAAAAACGATTTTAGAACAGCGAAAACGATTAGAGTTTGTACTCCCGAACTATTCTTTTGTAGAAAAAATATATCCTTCCGATGCCAATTTTATTTTGCTAAAAGTCGATGATCCAAATGCCCTTTACAAATATCTGCTCAGCGGAAAAACAGTAGTGCGTAACCGTTCAACTGTTCCAGGCTGCGAAGGCTGTCTGCGCATTACAGTGGGCACGCCAGATGAAAACACTTATCTGATTGGCTTGTTAAACAACTATCCTGACATTAAAACCAAATAAAAAATAGCCCGAACAATGAAAAAAGTACTATTTATCGACCGCGACGGAACCCTCATTGTAGAGCCACCCACTGATTTTCAGGTAGATTCGCTCGAAAAACTTGAATTCCTGCCGGCCGTTTTTCAATACCTTGGTAAGATTGTAAAAGAGTTCGATTATAAACTGGTGATTATTACCAATCAGGACGGGCTCGGCACGGCCGCATTTCCGGAGGATACTTTTTGGCCCGCGCAAAACAAAATGCTCAAAGCCTTTGAAAACGAGGGAATTGTTTTTGATGATATTTTGATTGACAGAAGTTTTCCCGAAGATAATGCGCCAACCAGAAAACCAAGGACCGGACTTCTGACGCAGTATTTGAATGGCGATTACGACCTGGAGCATTCTTTCGTCATCGGCGACAGAGCTACGGACGTTGAACTTGCCAAAAACTTAGGCGCAAAGGGCATTTTTATACATGCAGCCGGACATCAGTACAATGTGCTGCCCGATGATTCGCTGATGCAGCATTGCGCAGCAGTAGTTAAAAACTGGGAGCAGATTTACAATTTCCTTAAATCCTCTTCGGCAAGAAAAGCCATTGTTCATCGCAAAACCCTGGAGACGGATATCTGCGTCAGTTTGTCAATCGATGGCAGCGGGAAATCGGATATTTCAACAGGCATTGGTTTTTATGATCACATGCTCGAGCAGTTGGCGAAACACAGCGGCTGCGATTTAAGTCTGCACATCAAAGGCGATTTGCACATCGATGAGCATCACAGTATTGAGGATGCGGCGCTTGCATTGGGTCAGGCCTTCAAAACAGCCTTGGGTGATAAGCGCGGCATTGAACGCTACGGTTTTTACACTGTTCCGATGGACGATTGCCTTGCCGATGTTGCCATCGATTTCAGCGGCAGATCCTGGCTGGTATGGAATGTCAAATTCAAAAGAGAAAAAGTTGGTAAAATGCCCGTGGAAATGTTTGAGCATTTTTTCAAATCCTTTTCTGATGCCTCGGCTTGCAATCTGAACATAAAAGCAAGGGGTAAAAATGAACATCATAAAATCGAAGCAATTTTCAAGGCCTGGGCAAGGGCAATTAAAATGGCTGTTAAAAGACAGGGTGATGAGTTGCCAACAACGAAAGGGGTCTTGTGATTTGAAAATTTGAAGATGTGATGATTTGAAAATGTTGTATTTGAATAATACATCTTCATATTTTCAATCCGATAACTATCGGATTAACACATTTTCAAATAATCTTTTGTCCAAATTTAGAGAAAACTCGGCCTTTGGAAATTTACTTACGCCCTTTTTTATTTTTCAATTTCTTTTAACAAATGAACACCGTCATCATAGATTACAACGCCGGAAACATCCGCTCTGTCTGCTTCGCATTGGAGCGCCTTGGCGTTAATCCAATACTCAGCAATGACCCCGAGCAAATACAAGGCGCCGATAAAGTCATTTTTCCTGGTGTGGGCGAGGCGGGATCAACGATGCGCTATCTGCGCCAATCAGGATTGGATATTGTCATAAAATCGCTGAAACAACCCGTTTTGGGTATTTGCCTCGGCATGCAATTGCTCTGTGAACATTCAGAAGAAGGAAATACCGAATGTTTAGGCATTATTCCGCAAAAAGTACTTAAATTTGCTCCTAAGGCCAATGAAAAAGTTCCACATGTTGGCTGGAATACC
>JBIPOO010000311.1:0-4451 GCA_044379045.1 Saprospira sp. | reverse complement strand
GCTGGGGAACCGAGGGCCTAGCACGCATACAGGATATGAATACTAATGCCAATCTCTTTATGAAGTCAAAAATGGGGGTTGAAAAAAACTTCACTGAATTTTTATACATGAAAGATAATATACTCACAGACATAACGTTCAGACATAATCTGATTGCGCTGTTTATCATTTCAGTCATCATGCTCACGGCGATTTATTTAATTTTATGGTCAAAATTAAAATCAAAATAAGATGAGTTTCAATTATAGCATAGGACGATCATCGCAGAACGATATCTGCCTCAACGACAAAACAGTTTCGTCTTTCCATGCCCGGATTTCATTGGGGAGTGACGGGTTTATGTGGATTGAAGATTTGAATTCGATGAATGGAACCTATGTGAATGGGTTCAAAGTAACAGGTAAATCGAAGATAAAACCCGGCGACCGACTTAGTCTGGGCGCTTATGAGTTCGATTGGATGTCACAAATCATGAACAGACAATCGAACGAAAAAGCCAATGTGCCTGTTGCAGTTCACAATGAAAATATGACTGCAACTGTTGCACCTAAAAAAAGTTATGTGATGCAGTACGCCATCGTAACAGTTTTGGGCATAAGCATACTGGCAACGGTTTTGCTTGGCGCTAATTTCTCGAATTGGGGTAAAAATAATTCTGACAAAGAAATTACAGAAAAGAAGGACAGTACCAATACTGATGATGACAATGATGGAGGAGACGAAAATGGAGATGGAAAAGATGTCAATAAAGGCGGGAAAAAAGGCGGAAAAGGAGGATCTAAGACCGGAGGCAGCGGTGGAGGAACCAATCCAAAACGAGAAACCAAACATGACCTATCCTGTCTTCGAGATCAGGATTTAATCAGTCAGGGAATAGGCCTTGGAAAAGATATTGAAGATGAGGTACTTGGAAATTCAAAGGTAAAGGTAACAGTTGATGAAGAGATAGAAGTGGGAGAGCAGGCAAAAAAAGATATCCTTTCCAAATCATCCTTGCTGAGAGATGCAAGTTACGTAGATCGCATTGACCGAATTATGAACCAACTGCTGGCCAATCTCGACAATCCAAAATTCGACTATAAATGGTATGTGGTAAATGAAAATATTATCAATGCAATGACCTGTGGGGGATTTATTTTTATTTACAAGGGAATTATTGATTTTGCTGAAAGTGACGACGAAATTGCTGCCATCCTTGCACATGAAATTTATCATAATGAACTGGGGCATATCGCGGCAGGCATTAAAAAAGAAAAAATCGCAAGAGGTATATTTGGAGAACTTGGTCAGATTCCGCTAATCGCTTCAAAGATTTTAACCATGCCAAATAATCAGCATAACGAGGCAAATTGCGACCTCTACGGTATTGACCTTTGCGAAAGAGCCGGCTATGACGGTTGTCAAGCAGAAAAGCTCTGGCAGCGTATGAATAAAAAAGAAGGAAAAAGAAATGCATTTGATAAATTATTTGCTTCGCATCCTTTTTCTACTGAAAGAGCCAACTGCATCAACCACCACATGAAAAGTAATTATAGCAGAACCTGCAGTCATTAAATTGCGTTACTGTTTCAGTTGCGCTGTTCATACTTAATAATTTAACTTATTACAAAACACATACAATCAATATTTTATGCAATACACTTTAGCAATATTCTTGGGTACCGTTTTTTCGACAGTTTTGGGAATAAATATTACAAATTGGGGTAATAGTGAGTCAGCTGAACATAAAAATGCCATACAAACTGACAGTACAGATATTCCGAAGAAAGCAATTCAAAATGTCGGAGTAAGCGAAACGAAGCACGATCTTTCCTGCTTAAGCGGCGAAGGATTAGGAGGATTAATTGATTTGTTTGGTGGATTTGAGGAGGAAATTGTGGGTGCAGTTGATGTTGAGGTTAGTATAGAAGAAGAGATAGAAGTGGGCGAACAGGCAAAAAAGGAGATCCTTTCCAAATCATCCTTGCTCACTGACTCGAGGTATACCAACCGCATAAACCGAATCATGAAAAAGCTTTTAGCCGAAC
Organism: Saprospira sp.; assembly: GCA_044379045.1. Taxonomy (GTDB): domain Bacteria; phylum Bacteroidota; class Bacteroidia; order Chitinophagales; family Saprospiraceae; genus Saprospira. The sequence continues at coordinate 2,424 of JBIPOO010000311.1, read as the reverse complement.
TGGATAATCCCCGATTCGACTACGAATGGTTTATCATCAATGAAGATGTTATCAATGCCATGACTTGTGGTGGTTATATATTTATCTATAAGGGCATCATCGACTTTGCCGACGACGATGACGAAATTGCTGCCATATTAGCGCATGAAATATACCATAATGAATTGGAGCATATCAAGCAGCACATCAAAAAAGAGAAGATTGCCAAAGGAATTTTTGGTGAGTTTAGCCAGATTCCAATGTTGGCAGCCACAGTTATGACACTATCTTATAACCAGAAAAATGAGGCAAACTGTGATCTTTATGGTATCGATCTTTGCGAAAAAGCAGGTTATGACGGTTGTCATGCCGAGAAGCTATGGCAGCGCATGAGTAATAAAGAAGGCGACAGAATGGAATTCGAAAAATTATTTTCGACCCATCCTTTTTCGAAAGAAAGAGCCAATTGCATCAACAAGCATATGAAAAATAATTATAACAGAACATGCAGTCACTAAAAGAACTGTCAAGCTTTTTGGGGCTTTGGTGGAAAAAGTACGATAAGATATCATTACTCTATTTTCTGCTGTTTCTATTGATGCTTTTTGCAGCTTCCTGTAAATGGGTAACTGCAAAGCCTAAACAGATTGTGGAAGATGCAATTACTATTATTATTCCAATAGATTTGAGTAAGTCCTTCAATGGAATGGATCTCATGGGCTGGTATTTTTGGCTTTTGTTACTGCCTTTTTTGTTTTCAATTGTACTTTTCAACCGAATTTCGGTGCTCATTATGCATCTTTTTGTGCTACTAATTCTGCTCTTAAAAATATACGATGCTTATGTAGATCTCGATACTGATATACCCTTTAAAGAGTATGTCATGCCCTATGTGACTGTAGACAAACATTTTGAGATGTATCTGTTTTTTATCGTGCTTTCTGCATCTTTTCTATTTGGCATCGTAAATATATTTCTTCCAAAGAAAGCCAGGATAGTGTCATGATAATCAATATATTTATGCATGTATTTGTGTTCGATTGCCTGTCTTCCGACAAGCTGTTTTTCAATGGGTTTAATCAGCAAAAATATATGGGCAGTATTTATTCCGCACTTTTAAATAGCAAAAGGATTTGAACAGATGAGCAGTTTAATTCTACCTTCCAATTATATGCTCAACCGCAGGTATATCATCACCGATCTGATCGGACAGGGAGGCTTTGGCATTACATACCGCGCATACGATACCAAGCGAAATATTTACCGCTGTATTAAAGAATTATTCGTAAGCGGTAGTAGCTCAAGAATGAACGATTATTCGGTGCTTTCATTGCCAATTATGGGATTCAGTTTTGGAGACCTTGTCATTCGTTTTATTGAGGAGGCTCAGAATCTGTCAAAATTCACGCATCCCAATATTGTGAATGTAAGAGGTGTTTTCCAGGAGAATGGAACTGCCTATATGGTTTTGGAATATCTGGAAGGGATTACAGTGGCTTCTTACCTGAAAAAACAAGGCAAAATGCCGGTGCCAATGGCGATTGAAATCAGTATGCAGATTTTGAAAGCACTTTCAATTGTTCATGGCGAACAGATGCTGCACCGCGATATTAAACCCGACAACATTATACTTACACCCGACAGTAGAGCCGTGCTCATCGATTTTGGATCCTCGAGGCTTTTCGACTATGAGAACAATGAAAATCATACTGCCATTCTTTCTCCTGGCTATGCACCGCTCGAGCAATACAGCGAAAATTCGCCCAAGCATCCCAGTACCGATATTTATGCCATTGGCGCCACGCTGTACCATATGCTCACGGGTTACCAGCCTGCTTCTTCGCCCGAGCGTATTCAGCACCGACTACCTATGCCACATGAAATCTGCAGTGAAGTAGATACAGTGCTCTCAAGCATCATAATGCTCTGTATGGAACTAAATATGAGCGACCGCATACAAAACAGCGAGGAGCTATTGGAAATACTGGAGGTATATTTAAATAGTAAAAGTTTTTAACATCAAAAATCTAAATCCCCTACTAACATGGAACTGAGCCCAGGTACCGTACTGAGCAATCGCTACGAAATAGAAACGAACATTGGAAAAGGGGGATTCAGTTATACATACAGGGTTAAAGACAGGCTCAGTAATCAGACGGTCTGTATCAAAGAGCTTTATACCGGAGGTTGTGGAAGAATGGGGAAGGAGCTTACTGTTACAAAATCATACGAAAACAGTTTTCAAAAATACAAAGCACTCTTCAAAGAAGAGGCCCAAAGACTGATAAAATTGAAGCACAGCTCCATTGTGAGAATTCACGATTTTTTTCAGGAAAATAATACCTATTATATCGTGATGGATTACATCAGGGGGGAAACCCTTTTGAACAGAATCCAAACCAAGGGAATTAAGGTGAAGGAATCCTTTCGCATTATGGATCAGAT
>JBIPOO010000308.1:0-4482 GCA_044379045.1 Saprospira sp. | reverse complement strand
ATGTGCAGGCGCTTGCAGAAAAAGTAAATCAAATCGATCTGCAAATAAATACACATTTGATCCCCACCCAAGGTGTATTTTTTGATGGACAAATATTCGATGCCTATGAACTGGCTTCCCGTATCATTCGCTCGGCAAAGGAAAGTATTGTATTGATAGACAATTATATTGATGAAAATACCCTGACCCATTTAGCCAAAAAAGAAAAGGGTGTAGCGGTGCTTTTACTTACAAAAACAAATAGCAAACAATTGACCCTGGACCTGCAAAAAGCAAACGAACAATACGGCAACTTTACGGCAAAAGCCTTTACCCAAAGCCATGACCGCTTTTTAATCATTGATGGCAAAGATGTCTATCATCTGGGCGCTTCACTGAAAGATTTAGGCAGGAAATGGTTTGCCTTTTCTAAGTTGGAAACAAAAAGTGTGGAAAATATGATGAAGGTAGTTTTGGAGACGATGTGAAGTGAGATAGTGGTGAATGTCAAGCTATCCCTAACATGTTTTATTGCCTTTTATGTGCATGTACGTTTTAAAATCCCTCATTTTCCTTACTGCAATCGTAATTAAAATAGTACCGTACTTTTGATATATAAAAATTGTTTTTTATGTTTGTAACATGATGGATTTTCTCAATAATGTGGTTTGTACAAGCTTTTTTTTTGAAGTTTAACAAATAGGCATAGATAATATCAAAAATATAACTTATGGCGGTTCGAGTTACTTGTGCAATTATAGAATTTGTAGGCAAGGTTCTTGTAGTCCAAAGAAGTAAAAAAATGAATCTTCCCCTTAAATGGGAATTTCCAGGTGGTAAAATTGAAGAAGGTGAGCTGGAAGAAGAATGTATAGTTCGTGAAATAAAGGAAGAATTGAACTTAGACATAGAGATTTCAAAAAAGCTGAATTCAACGGAATATGATTATCCAAACATTTCAATTGCATTGATTCCATTTGTTGTAACACAAGTTGGAGGCCAAATTAGTCTTAGTGAGCATGCCGATTATAAATATCTTTCTAAAGATGAGCTTTTGAATTTAGATTGGTCAGAAGCCGACATTCCAATTGTTAAAGAATATTTGAACCTATGAATCAAGGGATTTACGAAGAATTGATTACGCAATTGGTCTCTAACAAGATTAATGAGCTCAATAAAAATTCATATTACATCAATAAAACTAAGATTGATAAAGAAGAGGCTTCGATTATTATATCACGTCATTTGTCAAAAACTATTAAAGGTGCACTTGATGTATTAAAGGGAGAGCATCAAATCGAACTTCAAATTGAAATTGCAAACAAAATTATCCAGTTTCTTAAAGTTGAATTAAAGGATAATGATTTTGATAAGGATTTGATACAGAGTGAGGGGGAGATATTAAAAGCGGTATTCACTAATATTGATGCTTATTACTCAGATTTAGATTTACATTTAAAAGAAATAACTCCATATACAAGGCTAACCCATAGTGAATTGTTTACTGGGGGTAGCAACACGGGTCTTTCACTCGAAAGTGAACTGAAAAAGGAGATATTGTCGTCAAATAGAATTGATTTGCTCGTTTCGTTTATCAAATTTAAAGGTATAATCATATTGGAGCGAGAACTTAAAGAGTTTACTGAAAAAGGTGGTCAACTAAGGGTAATTACAACAACTTATATGGGAGCCTCCGATTATAAAGCAATTCAATTGCTTTCAAAGTTGAAAAATACCCAAGTAAAAATTTCTTATAATACAGGCAACGAAAGACTTCACGCAAAAGCATACTTATTTTACAGAAATACTGGTTTCCATACCGGTTATATAGGTTCTTCTAATTTTTCAAGGTCAGCTCTTACAGATGGATTAGAATGGAATGTAAAAATTACTACAAAGGAAGTCAGTCATATAATTGACAAATTTCAAAAGACATTCGACTCTTATTGGAAAAGTGATGACTTTGAAGTTTTTGACGATACGATTCACAAAGTAAAACTTATAGAGTCATTAAATAAAGGCAAATTCTCGACAAGCGGAGTTGTAAATACAGCATTGTTTGATATAAAACCTTATCCATTTCAAAACGAAATTCTTGAAAAGCTAGATGTAGAAAGGTCAGTACACAATAGATGTAGAAATCTGTTAGTAGCCGCTACAGGAACAGGAAAAACAGTAATTTCTTCATTTGACTACAAGAATTTTAGAAAAGAAAACAAGTCTTCTAAACTTCTTTTTCTGGCGCATAGAAAAGAAATTTTAGAACAAGCACTTTCAACATTTCAAGGAATTTTGAGAGATAATAATTTTGGAGAGCTATGGGTGGACGGTAAAACCCCTGAAAACTATGAACATGTATTTGCCTCAATTCAAACACTCAATAATAGGATTGAAAATCTTGAGTTATCCAAAGAATTTTACGATTACATTATAATAGATGAGTGTCATCACCTCACTGCTTCTTCATATAGAGGTATCATAAATTACTTCAAACCCAAAGTTCTATTGGGTCTGACTGCTACTCCTGAGAGAATGGATGGTGGTGATATCAAAGAAGATTTTCATAACAGAATTGCAGCAGAAATTCGGTTACCCGAAGCCTTAAATAGAAAATTATTATGTCCTTTTCAATATTTTGGGATTTCTGACAGCGTTGATTTGACAAATATTCGTTGGGAAAGAGGAAGATACATACCAAGTGAGCTTAGCAATATATACACAGGAAATGATAGGCGTGTTGGAGAAATTATTGCAGCGCTCGACAAATACACCAAAGATTATAATGAAGTAAGCGCTCTTGGATTTTGTGTAACGATTGAGCATGCAAAATTTATGGCGGAAAAGTTTTCCTTGGCGGGTTTTAAAGCAGCTTACTTGGCAAGCACAAACACTGGTCATAGGGACTCAATTAGAAATCAGCTCAAAAAGAAAGAAATCAATTATTTGTTTGTAGTCGATATTTTCAATGAAGGTGTTGATATCCCAGAAATTGATACTGTTTTGTTTTTGAGACCAACTGAGAGTTTAACCATTTTCCTGCAGCAGTTAGGTAGAGGATTGAGATTGGCAGATGGTAAAGAATGTTTGACTGTTCTTGATTTTGTCGGCAATGCCAGACCAGAATATAATTTTGAAAATAAATTCAGGGCATTAATTGGAAAAACAACAACCGCTGTCAAAAAAGAAATCGAGGATAATTTTCCTCATCTGCCTTTGGGATGCTCCATTATTCTTGAGAGAAAAGCAAAAGAAATTATTCTAAGTAATATCATTGCGGCAACTACACTAAATCAAAATCAGCTTATTCAGAAAATTCAATCTTTTCATAACCATTCAATACTTCCATTAAATCTTAGAAACTTTATAGAATTTAATAATTTTCCCTTACAATTGATTTATAAGAAGAGCAGAAATTTCGGATGGAAGCGGCTCTGTCAAATGGCAGGAATTATTGCCGAATTTCAAACTGAAAATGAAAGTCAGATATTATCTGCAATTAAGAATAAGTGGCTGTCAACGACATCAAGCAGTTATTTTAATTTTATTTTAAGACTTGCAAAAAAAGATTTCAAAATAAAAATTTTAGAATTATCAAAACTAGAGCAATCAATGGCTTTAATGCTACATTATGATGTTTGGCAGTCGGCAGCTGGTTTTAAATCTTTAGAAGATTCAATCAATCAAATAGGAAAAAATAAAGTTTTGGTTGAGGAAATCATTGAGCTCATGGAAATTCTAATTGACAAAGTTGACTTTAAGGAAGTTGATATAGACTTACCTTATCAACAACCTTTAAAATTGCACGCGCGATACTCAAGAGATCAAATTCTTGTTGCATTTGGATTAAGCAGTTTTGAAAAAAAATCTTCAAACAGAGAAGGAGTTGCTGAAAATTCTGAACTGAAGACAGAGCTACTATTTATTAATCTAGTCAAATCTGAAGAGGACTTTTCGCCAACTACTATGTACGACGACTATGCTGTCAATGAAAGTTTGTTTCACTGGCAAAGTCAAAACAAAGTAACACCGGATACAGCTAAGGGCAAATCATATATTTCGCACAAGGAACTTGGTAAGAAAATTTTACTTTTTGTTAGAGAAAAAGCAGATGACGAGTTTGGAAATACAATGGGCTACGTTTTTGTAGGGGAGGGTTCAATAAATAACTTTTATGGTTCAAAACCCATGAGTATTGAGTGGGAGCTAAAAGTGCCAATGCCGCATTACCTATGGAAAGATGCAGCAAAATTGAGGGTAGGGTAGTTATTGTAGAAAATTTAGCAATTTTCCGACTTCTTTGTCTTAGAAAAATCTAACCTTCCCCCGCTGCTTTCGTTTCTGACGAGACAGCTTTTTTATTTTCGATAGCATTTAATATAAAAATAAATCCAAACCACTCATGGAACTTCCTTTCCGCTCAAAAAACCCATACAACAACGAACTGTACAAAATCTTTGATTTTGAGACCTCTGAAAATATAGCGGGCAAGATTGAACTAGCCAA
>JBIPOO010000004.1:0-44626 GCA_044379045.1 Saprospira sp. | reverse complement strand
CAGGCTTTGCTCAAAGCTGAGGCAGAATAAGCTTACTTAGCTTTGGATGGAATTGTATTAGAATTCAGATTCCTGACGGCAAAGTCAAGGCCATTCTGATACATGAATTTCTGCATGATTTCCTCCGGACTGAAGTTAAACATTAGTTTTTCAATATCTTCTTTGGAAAACAAGTCGAATATTGGTTCTGGATTTCTCAGGAAAAAAAGCAAATCATTGGCGAGGTCAACCATCTCATTGGCGCGCGGATAAGTTTCGAATGGAACAATCATACCATCGAAATCGGAACCAATTGCTACAATATCCCATGCTGATTTCTTTCCAACAGCTTTGATGCAGCTAAAAACATTGGCCCAGATAATTTTTGCATAAAGTCTCCTGCGTTGAATCGAACCTGGTACAGTTTCTTCGATAAGTTTATCGGCGAGTCCGCCAATGAGTTTATATTTATCGAGCATTATCCCGATTAGCCCCTTCGAAATATGAATTTCATGTATGTCTTCATCGCTAAGGCTGATAGTCCAGCGATTGAGGTATGAATTTTTATTTTTCGATTTGTTGTCTTTGTCGAGGTATGCTTTGTCGTTCATCGAAAGCCCTGCTGCAGTACTGTGCGAGCTAAAAACAGCTACGGTGTCGCCTTGCTCACGCAATTTTTGCAGGTAATTGTAGTACCATTTTCTCGATTCAAGACTCATATGCTTGATATCGACCAGCACCCGGCGACCCTGGCTTTTATCGAGCAGCAGCGCAACTGCTTTTTCTCCAAGTGGTGTCATACCCTCATCAACGCCTTTTCCCGCGCCAAAAATAAAAGTCTGTAAACCACTGAAGGTTCGGGCCTGTCCGCATAGGCCGTTCCAGAAAAAGTGATTGAGATTGATAGCCAGTACCGGATATTCAAGATAATCGGAACTGCCGGCTTTTAAGGGTAATATACCTTTAAGGCGCTCAACATTGTCGAGATAGAATTTCTGATAAGCTTCAGTTCCCGATACATCCTCTGGTACCAAAGAATGGCCAAGCGTATGTCCCCCTTCAATATTCAGCACCAGGGCTATTTTTGTAGGGTCACTCATTAGTTCCAGCAGATGATTGCCATTTCTTGCGACTTCATAGCTGTAAGATTTGCCAGCTATGAAATGCTGTTGGTTTTCGCCTTCCTGCACATATTTAACATTCTGAACAAAATCATCGTAATAATTGACCGTTTCATCTTTTTCAACAATTCGACAATGCTCTACTCCACTCACGCAGGCCATGGTCGACAAGCCTTTTTTTTGTTCGTTCAAAAATTTTGCATCCATCATTTCCTTTTCAATTGGGGTAAGAGAAAGGTAAGCAAGTTTTACATTGCCTTTGATCAGTCCTTCGAGATGGGATTGTGAGGTTTTCGGAACTTCCTTCGACCCGTTCAGAAAAAGATTCGATATTCTTCCATCGCAGTTATGGTCAATCTGCTCCCACATATTGTATTTTGCCACATTTCTCGAGTTAAAAGGCTTTAAAGAGGCATGCATATGCACATCTGTAAAGGGCAAGACTTGCGTATGATAGGGCGCTGATGCTGTCTGAGCAAGGCAAATGCAGCTGCCAAAGATATTTACTACAAAAAAACAAGAGGCCAGGTATTTGATGGCAGAGATAGGCATAGGTTTTATGTGGGTTTTGTAAAAGTAGCACTAGCGCAAGAAAAGTGCCAATATATGGATGATTATCAATAAATTTAATAAAATAATTAACAGTTGTAAACTATGCATTTCACTTTATTTCAGGAAAATCGAATAGGGAATGTCTTTTTTTGATTGCTGATTATATTTTGTTAAGTTTGTATTTAAATAATCAAACCAAAGTAGAAAATGCAAGATAATCAATTGCCCTGGATTGAGCCTGATCAAAATCCCTGGCGACTTCCCCTCCTCGACCTCCGTCCCATTACGCAAACGATGATTGCCAGTTCCAAAGACCCTGTTTTTGCGGAAAATGCCCTGTCTTATGCTGCAGAAGACGGCATAGTTTTTTGGAATCGGATTCCTGAAGGAAAAATGAACAGCAAAGTTAATCTTTCCTATAAAATTGATGGAAAATTAGAAGCCGGTGTGCTCTTTAGTCCCGATTGCATGGAACACAAATGGGCTATTTTTTTTGATGGGGAAAACATTATTGTTGTTAGGAGCTGGCTGAGGGAGCTGGTCTTCCTTGCCAAAACAGAACAGAAAGACAATGTGTTGACTGTGCAGGAGATTAGGGGGCAAATTAGCGACAGTGATGCTCCAAATTTTATCGCTGCCCTTTTCAATTTTCTGATACTCAGTCATTGCCTCTCAGAAGTTGTACCTGCACCCCTGCCCGCCGGACTCGAAAATGATACAGAAAATGCTGCATACTGGGCCTTTTCATTGTTTGGCAATATGGCTTTTGTGGGCAGTTTCGATGAAAATCTGCTTCCCAAAAGCACTTCCACGCTTCGTTCGCATACACTCTTGCACATTGCTGCGGCAAAATCGGATCCTGCTGCCATAGAAAAATATATAAATCAGGGATTTAACATCAATGCTATTGCCGGGGATGGATTAAGGCCCTTGCATTGGTCGTCATATGCTGATGGGGTTGTGGCTATGAAAATGCTCATTGATAATGGAGCAGATCTGAATTTGCCCTCTTTGGATGGAACAACAGTGCTGATGCAGGCTGTAGAGGCTAATAAATTAGAACAGGTTGAATTTTTACTCAAGTCAGGTGCCCTTGTAAATCTCGTTGATGAAAGGGGCTTTAGTGCTCTTCATCGTGCTGCTGAAATGGGCCATATTGACATAGTGAAAATCCTGTTGCATTATTCGGCCGACAAAAATATAAAAGTCGATTCACACACTGCCTTGTCACTGGCAATGATGAATAAACACAAAGAAATTGTTGATTTATTGAAAGTATAAGGCGAAGGATTAGTGGATTTTAAAACAAATACAAATCAAATTTCTGACAATGAAACATCTTTTTAATATTATATTACTTTTTGGTTTAACATTAGGATTGCTAAAGGCTCAGGACAGGGATTTGCAATTGCGTTTTACGCCCTCTATTGCTTACAAAATCAACAAAAACTGGCAAGCATCTTTCGACTATCGCCTTGCCCTGGATAATAATATGTCGAGTTTTCGTTCAAGTATGTTTCAGCCTGCGCTGGAGTATAAAATTGTGAAGGGCCTTAGCCTGGAGCTGGCTTACCGATTTACAACTGCACTTAGCAAAGACAGTCACAGGCTTTTTGCAACATTGCAATACAAATACAAATTCAACAAAAAGTTTTCGCTAAGTTCGGGGACTCGTTATCAGTTTAGTACCGGCAGTTTCGATGCAGATTTTATGCGTGATTTTAAAGAGCCTTCACAGCATATACGGCAAAAGTTTAGTTTTGATTATAATGTACCCAAGTCGAAATTTTCTTTTTATGTAGCCCCTGAGCTCTTTCTGAAACTCGATAGCAGTCCGATATCACTTCATCGAATTCGCTATCATTTTGGCACTGATTACAAATTAGAATATGGAAATAATATTGGTCTTGGTATCTTTTTCGAAGATATTTTCAAAGTCACAAAACAGGACCGACTGGTGCTTAACCTCAAGTACAGTTTTTCGGTAGATGAATTGCTTAAGCAATTAAAAAAGGATAAGAAGAAGCGGGAAAAGGGAAAGTGAATTTTTCCTAATTGCTGTGTATGACGCCAACTTGAATGATAGTCCAGGATTTGATGGGGAATATTTTTTTAAGTTTTTCTATTGCTACATCTGGGCGTATAGGATATCATTCAAAGCCAATCGCTATTCTTTATTTTTGGTTTTATTGGAACTACCTCATTTGATTTATAGAAATTACATTAGAAAAAACTTGATTTGATTGAATTAGGGTCGTTGACCATCTTTTCAATGTCAATACCATATCTGACTATACTATTTTGGGTTTTAGTGTTTAATTCTGAGAGTATTCTAATTTTTTCAACAGTTGAAATATTCGAAGGATAATTTTAAATTAGCTTTAACAAATAATTCAGATAAGATCAAATTTTAAAATTTCTTGGATGATTTTAGTAATATAAATAATTATGCATATATTTAGTGCTTCAATCATTTGCCGTGATTTATAAAAATAGAATGTTTGTCGGTTTTATGAAATTTTGATTGCTCATAACAATTTAATTAACAGAGCCTTTCGTGATTTCTTAGCACTGATTTTAAACAATGTTCAAAACCAAAACCATGAAGAAATTCTTTTTTCTTGCAGCCATGCTGCTTTCTTTTGCCTATGCTCAGGCACAAACTATTCAGGCCAGCAATTATAACACTACTGGTTATATAAAGAGTGATGGAACCATTCAAAATAGCAGCTACAATACCGTTGGCTATATCAAGAGCGACGGCACTATTCAAAACAGCAGCTACAACACTATTGGCTATATCAAAAGCGATGGCACAATCCAAAACAGCAGTTATAATACAGTGGGTTATGTAAAAAAAGATGGTACGGTACAAAACAGCAGCTACAATACTATTGGCTATGTTAAGGATGATGGAACGGTACAAAACAGCAGCTATAATACCATAGGATATGCCAAAGGCATTGATAAAAAATGGGCTGCAGTTACTTTTTTCTTTTTTAAGTTTTGATACTAACCTTTTGATTAGACAGAATCTGCTATGATTTGATGCTGTCAGTTTAGAACATATTCACTAATGGAAAATTACTTATTGCCTGGGGGCTTTATCCTCAGAGAAAAATACAGCATCAAAAAAGTACTTGGTGAGGGTGGCTTTGGCATAACCTATCTTGCAAGTGACAATGTACTGGATGTAGATGTCTGCATCAAGGAGCTATACATTTCGGGTAGCAGTACAAGAGGGGCTAATATGACGGTTCTTACCCAGAATATGAAAGATTTTTCATTTGCTGATTTTAAAGAACGTTTTTTGCAGGAAGCCAAACAATTGGCGAAATTCAATCATCTTAATATAGTAAGAGTTTTTGAATTTTTCGAAGCGAACAATACTGCTTATGTAGTAATGGAGTATTTGAAAGGTAAAACTATCAAAAATCTTGTAGCTGTAAATGGTCCATTGGGTTTTGAAGAATCTAAAGGAATCATAAATCAATTACTCAATGCTGTAGAGGTAGTACACAATGCTGGCATGCTTCACAGAGATATAAAACCCGATAATCTTATCTTAACTGATGAGGGAAGGGTTGTACTCATCGATTTTGGATCTGCACGTGCATTCACAGAGGGAAAAACAGTTTCACAAACAGCTATGGTTTCTCCTGGTTTTGCCCCAATGGAGCAGTATAATCCAAATTCTAGAAAGGGAACATTTACCGATGTTTATTCCATCGGCGCCACCATGTACTTTATGCTTACAGGGGTTAGGCCCATGAATGTGACCGAGCGTTATCTTGAGCAGATGAAAGCACCGCATGAGCTAAATCCTAGTGTCAATATGCAGGTTTCATCTGCTGTAATGCTGGCTATGGAGATGAAACCAGAGGATAGGTTTAGAAATGTTGCTGAACTGAGAGAAGCACTGAACCGTAAGTATGTACCACAAAAAGAGGAAATAAATGTACAGAATGAAACAATTGTGGAAGTTCCAGCTAAAGAAGAAATAAAGGAAGAAGAACCGGAAAAGTTAGAACCTGTTAGATCTGAAAATAAAACTGATAAAACTGAAATTCAGGAAGATAAACCGCAGAAGGATGAAAAAACTACTGTTGTAGAAACACCAGTGACAAAGATTGAGAAAGAGGAAAAAACGGTTTTGACGACACCAAAAATTGAAACAGTAGCTGAAACTGCACCCAAAGAAGAACCCAAAAATATAAAGGCTACTGCTCCCCCAAAAAAATCTAATACGGGGCTATTATTAGGCGGGGTAGCTGCTGTTGCTGCTATAGTATTCATTATAGTCTTTTTTGCGAGGGGGGATTCCGAAAAAGCGCCTGAAGCAACAGAGGATTTATCAGATTCTACAAAAACGGAAGCTGTTACGGAAAATGTAAGTCCGGATACTACAAAGAATGAGGATATCCCCCAGTCTTTCTCGGCTGATACTGCAAAAGCAGTCGACCCGGTGCAAAAGACAGAACCGAAAACTGAGGCTAATTCAGGCTTTGTACAAAATATGAATTATAATGGTAATACTTACACAGGGCAGGTGAAAGATGGTAAGCCGCATGGTAGTGGAAAATTAGTGTATAATGCCACTCAGCAAATACGTCGTTCAGATCCTAAATTAAGAAAGGCAAATAATGGTGACTATTTTGATGGTGAATTTAAAAATGGAGAACCAACTTTTGGGACTTTTTATGATAAAGTCTTAGATAAAACTAAACGAATTGATTTCGGAGGATAGTTATATGGTTAAAATATTAATTTTAAGTTTATTTTTTGTGCTCTGTCTAACAGTTTCAAAAGCACAAATTATTTTTGCTTCCGATCGGTTAAATAGTATTTATGCAAGCCTACCGGTTGAGTGTAAACATAAATTACAACAAAGCGCTGTTGAGAGTAAATATGAATGTGAATGTATCTTCTCAGGTAAACAATTGACAATTATAAAGTATTGCGAAGATTCTATAACAACTCATCTTGGCTTGAAATTAATAAAAAATGATAATAGGTCTGATTATCCCGCACACTTAGTTGAATTAGTAGAGCGAATAATACTTGAAAGTCTTATTTTTTCTGTTGGAAGTCAGTGGCTAAATATTAATGAAGAGAATGGAATAAGTTTATTGATAAATGGATTAAAATACGGCCAGAATAGTGCTAATCAATTATTGAATGTAATTCCAAAGCTTACAGACAGTGCTGAAATATCATTTAATAAATCTCATCAAAGGTCTGCTGTTAAAATTGAAAATGATAAAAATTCAGTTGAAATTCAATTTCCCTCCCGATTTTCTTCAATTAGTGGCATGGATAAAAAAGAATACGGGGATTATCTTTTTTCAAAATTATGTAAAAATGAAAAAAAAGATTCCATTTTAAGTGAATATGAATTCGAAAGTCTTGAACTTTTGCCTTATGGTCAAAATATATGGAAAAATAGTGGAATGACTTACAGTGACCTTTATTTTTCAGATACGTATTATCAGCTTAAAGATAGTACAAGTCTTGTAGCTGTTTTTACCAAAGAGTTTGAGCAAGAATCTTTTATCAATACCTTTTTACTATCGGGTAATCATAATAGCAAGTTCGAACTTGAGCTTGAGTTTCAGCTTTACAATCAAAAAAAAACCTGTTCAATAAATCTTTTAGACTTTCTAGCTTATTTTGAAAAAGATTTTAATGCCTATTTTGGGATTTTGAAAATTGATGACAAACTAATGGAGGGGGTTTTGCTTTTGCAAAATAAGTATTATAATTACATAAACCTTTTAAACATTAAAGCTGACAAAAGTAAATTTTTCGAAGCAAGTGAAAAGCTAAAGTGTAAATTTTTCTTTAATATACCAACTGATAATATCAAAAATCTATTTGCAGATGAATAGGAACATTGTTTTAATATTTTTTTCTTTCATTAATTTTCTACCTCTTTTCTCGCAAAACAGTATTAGCGAAAAGGAAATCAAAAAGAGCGGCAACTACTTTTACGAGACTGTACTAAATCCGAAGGAAGAAACTGCAGGTAAGGAATTGGCCCAAAAAAAACTTCTAAAATCTACAGAGGTCGCTGCTGCTATATCCACAGGAAAAAAATTTGATAAGGCTGATGTTCAATTTTTTATTAAAAAAGAAGAACATCTGCTAAAGATTATTGCATACATTCCAAAAGATGGTTCTGTTAAAAAAGCAGTCCCTCAAAATCTGATTGCAGAGTCTGACTTATCCAACAATTTGAAATCGATTTTCCTTGAAAAAGAATACTCAAAAATCATAGAAAAACTTGAGAAATTTAAAAAGTCAGGTGATATGGATTATGCGCTTGATGATGCTGAGATTCAGGAATTATTCAATTGGTATATCATTATTCTTGATGATAGCAATAAAGTAATTTATGTGCTGGACAAAGGTGAAGATTCCAGAAAAAATTTGATTGATGCAAAACAAATTGAAAAAAGTAAATATGAAAACGAAGCTAATAGAATTTTTATTTTCGAATTCTAAAATAAACCATGGACATACACTTGGCTTATTTTTTTTATTCTTTGCTTTTTTACCATTAAAAGCTCAAAATTTAATTGAGGTTAGCCTAACTGATTTTGACAACCCCAGTATGAGAAGTACTATGGAAAAAAATGCACGAGATTTTTTAAATTCGATAAATAATGCATTTAAATCTGGTACCAATCCCCCAAGCGGAGTTTATATAACTAGCACCGCTTACGAAGGCCTCATAAAAAGATGGACAAGCCCTTTCAAATGCCTGGAGTCAGAGATCATTGAAAAAGTTGTCAAAAAGTATGGGGGTGGTTACGAATTGCGAAACATTCCGGTATTTAACTCACTTGCTGAAGAAGGTGATCAAAATGAAGAATTGGTTTTAAGTTTCAACAGCAGGGGAGTCATTGATGAAGTACTTTTTGCTTTGGATGTTCACAAATGGAATGACTTGATTCTTGAGGGAAAAACAGTTGGAGATCACTATAGAAGAGAGATAATCGTCAATTTTGTTGAAGACTTCAGGAACTCGTACAATCGAAAGGACCTTTCATATCTTTCAAAAGTTTATAGTGATGAGGCTCTAATTATTACAGGTAGGGTAATAAAATCTCAGCCCATGATAGATGGCTCAAATTCTTTTATTCCAAAAGAAAATATAGAGTATCAAAAAATGACAAAGTCTCAGTATATCAATAACATGAAGACAATTTTTGCTGTTAACCCCTACATTAATATTGGCTTTGAGGATATTCAAATCGTACAGCACAGTAGAAATGAAAAAGTATATGGAGTTTCTATGGTTCAAAATTGGAATACTACACATTATAAGGATAAGGGGTATCTTTTTCTTTTGATAGATTTCACTCAAAGTGAAACAAACCCTTTGATCCATGTAAGAACCTGGCAGCCTAATGCTGTAATGGAAAGCGATAGATTTAAATTGGATGATTTTAAGGTTAAATAAACACATTTTAATACCATGAAAATAATTATTACACTTATTATTCTGTACTTTGTAACAATTACTTACTGTTTTTCACAGTCCGGAAAAATTCAGTTTGACGTCAAAGAGAACAATAAAAAAGCAGAGGACTTTCTTACTGGTTCTATTGCTATGCCAAAGGGCTACTCGCTGTTAGTTTTTGAATCGAAAGTTAAGTTGCAAATATTTGTAGCAGATGATAAGGCTGCGCTCATAAAAAAAATTGACAGCCTTGGCACTTATTTGGTGTACACCAAAAAACTTGCTAATTCTATTGTTGTTAGCAATGAGAAAAGTGGTAATATTAAGGAACTTGTATTTGGAAAGGAAAAAACTCTTCAGACTTCTCTGCCTGAGTTGAAAGTAAGTGATGTAAAATATTACGAAGTTGTTCCTCAATTTGTTTACGAATTACAAAAGAGAACAAGCGCTGGAACAGAATCAGGTAAGAAGAGTGAATCTGATGTACTTTTAGAGATTTATCCGCTGCCCTCTGATTTAAAGTTTGAAGTTGAATGCAAAAACAAGGAAGCAATAACTGCAAAAATGAAAACCTCTGATGATCTTGGTACTAAAGTTTTTTTAAAGGAGAATGGTAAATATGAACTCACTTTTACCAGTCAGGGTATGGAACCACTGAAATTAAATTTTGATATTACCGAGGGTTTGAGTAAAACTAATTTTTTTAATCTCTCCTTGAATGCTTCTCATTTTGTTTCCACTAAGATGAAATCTAAATTTGATTCAGCCGATGAAAATCTTAAAAATTTGTATATACAATTTCCCTGTTTACTGGATGATTTTTTTGTAGAGGAAGTGAAAAAAGATAAATATTCGGTAAAGAATTCTGAAAACGGCCCTCCTGATTTTTATATAGATGCAAATGGTTTTGTATTTGAGGGTACTAACATGAACAAGAAAAGAAAATCCTGTACGGATGACAGCGATGAAAAATTTAGTTGCCCAAGTTTTTAAAATTATTAATCTATGTTTGGTTTAATGAGCCCTGAAGGGCAATACAGTACACAAAAGAGTGAATATTACGGTTTTCACAGAACTCATTATTGTGGAGTTTGTAAATCCATTGGGAAAAATTATTCGGCAAAGGACCGTTTGCTTTTAAATTATGATGCCGTATATCTAGCAGAATTGCTGTCGTTACTTGCAGATGAAGATATCAGTAGTTGGGAGACAAATTTGGTAAATGTAAACCAATGTTTTAAAATGCCTAAGGAAAACCTTCCTAAATCAATTGCTTATGCAGCTGATGCAGGAATGTTTCTTTACAAACTAAAAACAGAGGATCATATACATGACAGTAAAAATCCTTTCTGGTATATTTTTAAACTATTTTTTCAAGGATCTTTTGGCAGATCGGTTCGCAGGTTAAAACAAATAGGTCTTGATGTCAGTAGTTTGACAAAAATGGCTGCCGATCAAAACAGAATAGAAAAAATTAATTTCGAAACTGGCGATTTGGATGAATTCTTAAGCTTTTACGCAGCACCTACAGCAAAGATAACAGCTTATATATTTGAAAAGGGTGCTGTACAGATTGGTAGAGATGACCTTGCATTGTCATTTGCTCAGTTGGGACATGCTTTTGGTAAGTTAATTTATTTGATAGATGCCTATGAAGATATAGAAAAGGACGCCTATCTGCGTCAATTTAATCCGCTGCTAAAGTTTTTTAATGCAAAAGAAACAATTAATCATAGCGCAAGAGAGGAAGTCAGGTGTATCATTTATAATGTACTTAGGGAGAATGAAAATGCGATAGAACAATTGAATGTATCTGAACTCTCAAAGGAAAATATTCTTGCAAGATTGAATAATAATGTGACGCAGAAGTTGCATAAAGACCCTGTCATTATTCGTTCCTTAAAAGATAGCATCTTAAACAGATGGTCAAATGCTAAAAAGATGGCTGATAGCCTAACATGCAGGCAAGAATCAGAATATGCAAAAAAACTTAATTACAGTATGATGTCGGTTGCTTTTTTTATTGCACCAGAAACTGAGGATTATATCAGTATTGGTGAAGGATCTAATAGTTTCATGGGATGGACAGTGATAAGCTCCTTTCTTGCAGCAATCGGTTTTAATTTTATACTTAAAAAAGAACGAAAGAAAAAGCGCAATCGCTGCAAACCTAATAGGGGAATAAGAGGTATTCTTGATAGTGATGATAATGGATTAGCGAATATTTGTTACGCTGGTCTTGGCATATTACTCATTGGAATACTTTTTCTTGCACTTCCATCTACTGTCGGGTTTGGATATTTTTTGGCAAGTACAGGTTCTATACTCATAGGCATTTGGCTTTGTGCAGTCTTGTTCAAGTGTTGTTGCACATCTCTAGATGAAAATCTGGGTTGCCCCCTAGACAACTTTTGTAGTACTGATTCTTTAAAAAGTTGTTTTGGCTTAGGTAATTGTTCTTTGGGTGATGGGGGAATGTCATCATCTATGGCAGAAGCCAGAGAAAGAAGAGGTATGGTAAAAGACAAGAAAGCAGAAGAAAGAATGAAGATTATGGCGGGTAATTCTAAACTTTACAATGAATATATGACCAAAGCTAGAGAAGAAGAAAGTAAAAATAAGCTCAACTCAGCTCTTGATTATTATAAAAAAGCCAAAGCTGTTTCTATTTCCGGTAAAAACAGTGCACCTAAAGACATCGCAAGATTGAAGAAGGAAATTAAAGAGAATAAAGATGTTACTAAGCGCCTCAACAATGAGGTGAAGAGATATATTTCAGATGCTAACTTCAGAATTGATAATACTACAAAAGAGCGTCTGTCTCAAGATATTAAAGACCAAATCAGTAAAAATAATTCAGTTTCTGAAATGAATGCATTATCAGATGAGTTAAAAAAATACCAAAATATTGCGGAAGCATATAGTAAACTCGCGGATTTACTCAGAGAGCCTTACAATGCTTCAAATGTTATGGAATCAATAAAAAAATCAAATCAGCTGGCGTCTGAGTACACAACTATTTTGAGTGAGGCCCAAAAGAACAATAATACCTTGGCAGTGAATAAAGCTGAAAATTATTGTCAGGAGCACAACAAGGTATATGATGGAATCTGCTGGATTGATAAAAAAATTGGTTTATCCAATCCTGAAAAATATATGTTCAAATTAGAGTCTCTCAAGGAATCAATAGGTAAAGAATACATCTATCTTCATTCTATCATTGATAACAAGTTGAATAAACTCGAGATAAAAGACTTCAATTACATCAACAGTTGTCAGGAGCCATAGGCAATTTACATTTAATAAAAAAGTCGGCAACTAACCTAGCCGACTTTTTATTAAATAGCCTTCTTTACATTCAACTAGTTCCCCCATACCCATTCACAAAAGTTATCACTGAAGCTGAAACTAATTTCTGATTTGAAGCAGTCAGTTTAGAACATATTCACTATGGAAAATTACTTATTGCCTGGGGGCTTTATCCTCAGAGAAAAATACAGCATCAAAAAAGTACTTGGTCAAGGTGGCTTTGGCATTACCTATCTGGCAGAGGATATGGTATTGGATATTGATGTATGTATCAAGGAGCTTTTTATAAGCGGAAATAGTACACGAGGTCAGAATATGAATGTATTGACTTATAATCTCAAAGACTTTTCCTTTGCTGATTTCAAAGAGCGCTTTTTGCTGGAAGCCAAACAATTGGCCAAGTTCAGTCATATGAACATAGTTAGGGTAATCGATTTTTTCGAAGCAAACAATACGGCTTATGTGGTGATGGAATATCTAAAGGGTCAAACCTTGAAAGAACTAGTTGCCTCAAAAGGAGCGCTTGACTTTGAAGAATCTAAAGCTATTATCAATCAATTGCTCAATGCGGTAGAAGTGGTACACAATGCAGGCATGTTGCACCGCGATATAAAACCCGATAATATAATTTTGACTAATGACGGTAGAGTAGTGTTGATCGATTTTGGTTCGGCCCGTGCCTTTACTGAAGGTAAAACTGTGGCACAAACTGCTATGGTATCGCCCGGATATGCCCCCCTGGAACAATACAATCCAAATGCCAGAAAAGGAAGCTTTACAGATATTTATTCCATTGGCGCTACCTTTTATTTTATGTTGACTGGTGAAAAACCCTTGAATGCGACAGAACGCTATTCTGAACATTTAAAAGCACCGCATGAGCTTAATCATTCAGTAAGTATGCAGGTTTCAAGTGCTGTCATGCTTGCTATGGAAATGAAGCCTGAGGATAGGTTTCAGCATGTGAATGATTTTAGAGAGGCATTAGAAATTTTAAAAGATAAACAACCTAAAATAAAGGATAAAAAAGATAAATTAAGTGACGATATTCTAAATAAGAATAATATAAATAAAAGTAAAAATAGAAATAAATTGAATATAATATTGTATGTGTCTTTGTTTGGATTTTTGATTAATATTACATATATCGCCATAGATTTTATATTTGGTAATTTGAGTAAGGATTTTATTATTTTTTCTTCTCTTATTTTACCTAGTCTTTTGACTTTATATGGAATTATAAATATGTTGAAATATAAAAAAGCGGGCTATTATGTATTCGGTTATTATTTTTATATTATTTCAGCTTTGATAACTATACCTACTAGCATTTTTAGTTATTATTATTACAGTTCTTATAGTTATGGTTTATTCGATGATTTTATGTTTCTTATTAGAATTGAATCAATTTTATTATATCCAATTTTATATCTCAATTTGTATTTTGGAATATTTCCTTATGTAATATTAAGTCCTTTATTTATTTTAATCAAATTGTCATTTTTGAAATATTATCATAGCCAAAAGAAAAATTTTCTTTAAAAGCCTATTTTTTTAAATTTTTAAACAGATTAGTTGTTTTGCAAGATGAGACACACCACAATTTATGCGTAAAAATCTATATTAAGAAGGATTATATTCTATAATTTTTTTTTAAAACTTCATTCCCCTCTGTACTCTTTAATAAACTTTATCACTGATTCTGAAACCAATTTCTGAAAGCCGGCAAAGGTCTTGCTTTTTTCTTTTCCAGATTGTGTATAGTTCAACTGCAGGATACCCTTATGGAAACTGATTTCTTTTAGAGATTCATTTGGATTATTGCTGTTGAGATTGAAAAGCAAAAGCCCCAGTTTGTTATCGAAAATAAGGAAATGTAAATCACCCACTTGATTTTGCATCATCAAAATACCAGATTTCTCGCCCAATTTGTAGCTGTTGTCGTAATAGAGAATCACATCGAGCGATTCAATTTCGCGGTATTCATTCGTATAGAATTGGCTGAGGTAGAGTTTCATAGCATTCAATTCAGCATCCTTCATTCGCTCGCCGTATTTGAAACCCTGAATAGGCGGAAAGTACTTTTTCAGGTCAATTATCGAGGGTTTATTTACTTTTTCTTCCACCTTCACTGCTGATTCGGGTGCTTTTACATCTAGATCCATTTCGCTTTGTACCAGCATAGCACTATAAGGCGGACAGATATCGCAATAAAAATCGGGAGTTGGGTTCTGGAACAGATGTTCCGGATTATTCATGCATTTATATACTTTAGCCATTATTTGTAGAAATTAGGGTTTGTATTCTTTTTTTGATCTATAAAACTTACAAGTTCTTCATAACTTTTCAGATAAGCTTGAGCATCTGACAAAGTTTCTTTGAGGTATTTATTATAAAATGCGGATTTTTGTTCGTCCTTCCATTTACGGTCCAGCTCATCAACAAAGCTTTGCATTTTGGAAAATTCCTGCTTAAGTTGCTGAAAATTATCCCTGATACTTCTGTCATCAAGCTCCGAAAAGTTAAAATTACCCATTTTTAATCAAATTTTTTGTGCGCAATAAACTGATTATTATCTTTCACTATATGGTAATTGCGATTCTGCATAAAGCCGACATCTTTTGAATTAATCTGCACAAAAATTTCTTTACCTGCACTTTTGGCTTCGGCTTCAAATTTATTTAAAGAATAATCATTTATAGACTGATTATCAGGCATTTTGAAAATTTTAGCATCGCCAAAATTATTGGATAGTTTTTTACTGTCGAATCTACCGATTTGTTGACCAAAGCCATCTTGATTGCTATTTGCCTGTTCCAGCATAGGAGAGGAGCCGGGGCCGCATTGCAAATAAAGATTCATGATTTGAAAAAAACTTCCGAGTGCTGCAATGCCTTTGGGGAATTTTGAAAAGTGGGTTTCCATTCTCCGCTCTAATCCAACAATATTAGAAACGCTGTTGCACTTGGTTTCAAGTTCGCTTTGAAAGCGCCGACAATAGGAGGCCTGGATTTTATAATCATCCTTTTTTTGTTTTAATGATTCCAGTTCCTCGTACCTTGACCTTTTCTCGTTCTCATCTTTAGGGTCGTTTTGTTCCAGTTCTCTAATCTCCTGTTCCAGACTTTTTATTTCGGCCTCGCAGCCACTTTCAATATTTGAAATTTGATTGAGTGTATCTTGCACAGCCTGTTCCCGATCACGCATGAGACCGGTGAAAACATGGGCAAAATGCTCCATTTTCAACGCAAGCTCTGAAATCAGCTCAGGATTTTCGATGATCATATTGCTCATAGCTCAACCTTATAATATGCTTTGATAATGTGGCTTAGTTGATCGACCTGCCCGGAAAAGTTTCTGAACAGTTGTTCTAATTTTTTGATATTATCGGCATTATGCTGCACAGCAACAGAAAGACTCTCAAAATTACCATCCTGAAACCCTTTTTGATTTAATTCATTTAGCCTTTGAATTAAATTTTCAGAAGTTTTGGATAATTGATCGCTATGGTCTTTCAATTTTCCGGAGAATTTGTCGAGATAAACATAGTCATTATGAATCAGTTTGGCATTCATTGTTTTGGCAATATTATTTTCGTTTCATTTGTAAATGCTTCTCAATGAATGGTATCCAGTTTTTTTCTGAAAAATCGGCATAAGACCTCAATTCCTTTGCCAATGGATCAAGCTTTTTGGTGTAGTTTGTGAAATCGGCTTTGAACTCATCCAGCTTTCTGTCTTTCCAGCCCTGTTCTAATTCCCTTACAGATCTTTGCACTTCATCGAAAAGTGTTTCAAGTGTTTTAGAAAATTTTTCAAGGTCCTTATTGAATTCAATAAGCTCATGCAGATTTACGTGTGCTCCGGTTCTTGTTTTGATAATCATATTATATTGATATTTGAATTTGAACTAATCTTTTTGGCGTCAACAAGATTTCTGATATTTTTTTCAGTTTCCTGCAAATAATCCGAAAAACTGAGCATGATATTTTTCAATTTTTCGAGGTCATCTTTTCGATCAGTGATGACCCGGTGAAGACTTTCAAAATTGCCGTCCTGAAAGCCTTTTTGATTCAGATTTTCAGTTTTGCTAATCAGTTCTTTTGCTGATTTTGCCAAGTCAGTAATAAGTTCATCAACTTTGTTTTTCATTTTTCTGATGGAGTCCGGTTCAACCACCGCTCCCTCAACAAGGTGTCCGCTCATGAATTTTTATTTTTAAGTGTTAGTTATTTTGTTTAAAAAATGGTAGGTCAGATGCTTCAATAATTTCTTCCTCCGATTCTGCCTCACTTTTATCGTATTCAAAGCCTGAAAATGCCCCAAAACTTGTGGCCTTCTCCTTTTCCTCTACTGCTGAAGCGACGATTTCATTACTATGCTCAGCACTCAAACATTCGTTGATATCCAATTGTCCCTCTGATTTTGTAGTTGCAGGCAGGAATGCTGCGGACAAAGAAAGATTGACATAGGGCCTTACTTTTTGGTACTGCTGTTCAAATTCTGTATTGTAGTAATACGCTCTGTTTTTTGTATGAGGTTCGAGCAGCTGATAAATATTGGCTGCAATATTGTTTCCAAGAATAATTCTCGATTCGTCGGAACTGCCCAGATGGTGTACAATACGGTGTTTGAAAAGGTTGATAATACTGGCATTGCGATACATTTTTTCGAAATGTGAGGGCACCCTTATTTCGCAAATGCTGTGTATGTTTAAGAGCGGACCTTCCTGAAGAATATCCTGCAGCATCATCGCCTCGGGGCTGCTGGTATAATCTTTCATATCCCTCATAGCGGCACTGTGTTCCATACCGAGGAAAAAGCAGAAAAGTTTTTGTAACCTGGCCGAAGCATTATTTTTTCTGTGCAGTAATTCGCGGTGAATTGTGTTTATCCAGCTTTTAAATTCGGATGATTCAATTCTTTTGTAATAATGATAGTCGGCAGCAGCGTCGAATCTTTCAATTTTTTCTCTGATATCATCATGAAAATTAAATAGGAAAATACCAATTTTTTCGCTTGGATATGCATTGATGACCGATCCAAAAATTGCACTGACCGTTTCGAAATTTATATCGGAATAGATTCCGCTCACAAGGATATTTTCATGAAAATTAGTTGCCAGTCTGAATCTGAAATGCTCATCTGAAATGATAGAAGGTTCACCCAACCAAATATTTATGGCTTTGGGGTAGCTGTAGGAATTTAGGTCATTTATCTGTGAAGCCGCCAATCTATCTTCGGCAAATAATAAGTTTTTTGTAATATCGGCATCGTTCAAATTATTGTAGTACAGACCTTTGTTCTTCGCGATGCCTTTTTGCTCGGTCTTAGTTTTTATTTTAACGAGCAATTCGCTAAGATGCTCTTCACTTTCGAGCAGGAATCCTTTGAAATATTCGTTTGCATCATCAGTGAGCCCGCTTCCGAAATTCGTGTTGATTAAACCATCTCCAACTGTCAAAATATTCTTGTGACCATGGTTGTTGGTGGCAAGTATTGAAAGATAGGCACTCAAATCCGATCTCAAAGCAATTCTTATGGGCATTTCAGATTTCGATTTTTCGAATTGCCTGCCAACATTGTTAAAGTTTTGAGTAGAAATGAACAGGTTGATACCCATTGCTCTTCCCTTGGTGGCAAGTATTTCCAGCTTTGCGCAAATCTCATTCTGGAAAGGTGCATCATTCTGAAAAATAGTTGCAAATTCATCAATGACAATTACAATCCTTTTTAAATCTATATCCGGCTTAGCTGTTTTGACCTGCACCATATCCTCCTTGGGCAGGTTGTCTACGTAGCGAGCGGTCATTTCATTGACAACCTGATTGAGTATATTCAAAATCAATTCATTCTCAGCTCCAAAAGCATACAATTTTACATGAGGCAACTGCTGCTGCTGAAAAATGGAAAAACCTGCACCATTTTTCAAATCAATCAGGTAAAGCTCCACTTCCTCGGGTGAGTAGTTGATGCAAAGTGAAGTAATATAAGTTTTGAGAAAATTGGTTTTACCCGAACCTGTACCACCTGAAAGCAGCGCATGCGGGAGGGGTTGTTTGGTAAAAAAACTAAGGCTTTGTACTCCGCCATTGGCCTTATTGATTCCCACAGGGACATCGATACTTTCCATCGACTTTTTAGAAAACCATTGATCTTCATCAGGTAGATTGTGCTTGAAATGAACTTTAGAGACATTATTTTTCTGATTTTCGTACTCAATATTATATCTCCTGACCAATTCATGTTTGATGCTGTCGGGCAGATTTTCGGTCTGCAATGGAAAATCCTTCATTAGATAATTGGAACGGCTGCCATCGACTAAATCAACAATTTTGAAACATTCACTGCTGCAAAGTATGGAAAGGAAGCGTTCGTTCAACTCCTTTTCCCTTGTACTATCTACATTCCAGAGAATGATAAAATTGGCTCCGTTTCTTGCACCATTTTCGCAGATACGCAATAGGTTTCTCAATCTTTGCTCGTCAATATCATAGGACAGGTTGTCGATGACAATAACCGAATGCGCATGGAGCATCTCATCTTTTTTGTCTTTGTAATTGGTATAATTAAATTCGCCCAGTGATGAGAAATGGCGGTTATAGCTGCTTACGGTAATGGAACTTGCAATTTTTTGGATATTTGTTTCACAAAGCTGCATCAGAGTTTCCAGTCCGCTCCGGCCATAGTAGAATTTGTTGAAATTAGGTTGTAAGGTTTTGAACTCGTTAAAAATATCTCCCAAGCTTTTTACATCGCAAAAATTGAGCTGTAATTTGCCAATGTTGAAAGACATAAGTAGACGGGTGATAATGCTGTCGTGAATATCTTCGGCTGGACCATAACTGCTCTTGTCGTGAATAATAAGCAGGCTGTGCTGATCGATAAAAGGGACAATAACCTTGAATGGGTTGGTAATATAATTTTCATCATCTTCACTGTTGTGCGCAAAGGGAGAGGCCTTACCAATTTGAATAAAGGGGCTGAAATTGTCGAAACTGAAATTGAAATTGTTTTGAAGACTGTTTATTTCAGAGGTAGGAATAAAACTATTTAGTTCATTCAGTTCTGCCTCAACCACAGTTGAATTTTTGTTCTCAGCAAAAGCCTTTAATTTGTCGCGGGAAATACTCAGTTCCTTGTCATTGTTTGAGAATACCGAGCGTTGATAATCATTCACTTCCTTTACAAGATTATCATGATCGGTTTGGGCAGTTTTAAGCTTATTGTCTATATAGGCATTGATTGCTTCCTGCATTTTTCCAATGGTATCATTCATTTCAGGCGTCATAAAAGCATATTTCGAAGCGCCCTCTTCCAATATCATTTTATAGCGTACAAGTTCGGCATTCAGTCTTTTGCTTTCCAGTTTATAGGCCTGCAATTTAGCTTTCAACTTCTCTGTCGATTCATTTTTCTTCAATTCAGCGTTTTGATTAATTTCCATGCCCTTTTCATCCATGCTTTCGCTAAATATTTGAAAATCAGCATGCAGTTTATTCAGTTCTGCAATAAAACTATTTAGTTTAGCTTCGTAAGCGTTATAGAGCTGTTTAAAATTTTGGTATGTTTTCATATATTTTGGATTGTACTTTACAAAAATACTAAAATTGTTTAAATTTGTTAGTCAAACGGAATAAACATTTTTATGGACCAATTTCTGCCCGAAAACTTTTTGCTTTCAAAGCGATTTATTGTCGAAAAGGTAATAGGTCAGGGTGGCTTTGGTATAACCTACAAGGTTTTCGATACCAAACGCAGGATTCCCCGCTGTGTCAAGGAATTGTTTGTATCGGGCAGCAGCAGTCGCAAGCCCGACCAGACTGTTTTTTCACAGCCACTTCACGGATTTTCCTTTGGCGATATGGTCATCCGTTTTATTGAAGAGGCCGAAATCCTGGCACTGTTCAATCATCCGAATATTGTGGATGTAAGAGGTGTTTTTCAGGAAAATGGCACCGCTTACATGGTTCTGGAGTTTTTGAAAGGGATTTCTGTGGGCTCATTTCTGAAATCAAACGAGCGTTTCTCGGTTGAGGATACCCTCTTCATTTGCTTTCAGATTATTGAAGCACTAAGACTTGTGCACGGCAGTAATCTGCTACACCGCGATATCAAACCCGATAATATTTTATTGACAGAAGACGGCAGAGCGGTGCTCATCGATTTTGGCTCGGCCCGGCACTTTGTAGGTAATAATGTGGTGAATCATACGGCAATTGTATCGGCAGGATATGCGCCCATAGAGCAATACAGCGAGATCTCGGCCAAATCTTCAGCCCTCGATATTTACGCGTTGGGTGCAACAATGTACCATATGCTTAGTGGTTACCGACCAATGCCATCGACCGAGCGCATGAGTGCCGAAATGCCCAGTCCACAGGAGTTGAACCCCAAAATCGATACGGTACTGTCGAGTATTATCATGCTCTGTATGGAACAGAGACCCGAAGACAGGCTGCAATCGGTCGATGAATTGTATTTTATACTTAAAGATTATTCAAAGAGATATTATTAAATACGCTGGATCATAATTCTCTACACAAAAATAATAAATTAACATGGAAGTCCTACCCAAAAATCACAATCTTCAAAACCGATATATCATTGAATCTAATATCGGACAGGGCGGATTTGGAATTACCTATTTGGCAAGGCATATTAATTTGGATAAGGTTGTCTGCATAAAGGAGCTTTTTATTAAAAATGTCAATCTCAGAAAGGACGATTATAGCTTAACTCAAACGATTAGCAATTTTTCTTTCAGTTCTTTTTTAGACCGTTTTGTTAATGAAGCAAGGAAGGTTGCTATTTTTGAGCATCCCAATATTGTCAGAGTTAATGATCTGTTTCTGGAAAATAATACAGCTTATATTGCTATGGAATTTATTGAGGGTGAAACTCTGAAAGCTAAAATTTTGAATAAAAAGATTGAAACTGAAACAGAAATCGTATCTTTTATGAGACAATTGCTTAGTGCAGTGGAAGAGGTTCACAAAAAAGGTATCATACACAGGGATATAAAACCTGAAAATATTTTGATAACACCGAACGGAAAGCTTGTATTGATAGACTTTGGTACTTCAAAAGACATGAGCTATGAGGAAACAGTGGCCCTTGGTGATACCTCTACTATAATACTGACGCATGGCTTTGCTGCGCCTGAGCAGTATAGTGGCCGAAAAGCAAAGGGAAGTTATACTGATATTTATGCAATTGGAGCCACCTTTTATAACTTGCTTACAGGTTTTGCTCCTGATTCTGTAATGGACAGAACTGCAGGTTTTAGTCCCGATAAATTAGATAAAGAAAATAAGTTTTACCATGTAATAATGAAGGCACTGGAAATGGATGAGGGGAAAAGATTTCAATCGGTAGAAGAGATGAGCACTGCGCTTTTAAATATCGTGGGTTCAGGGTTAGTAAATCCAAAATCGGCCGATATTTCGCCAAGTGAAAATATAAGATTAGAATTAGAAAAAGTGTTGCTTGAGACAATAAAGAACTACTCAAAACAACTCAAAAGTAGTGCTGTTTTTACCTCAAAAACATTAGTTTCTGCCTTTAATAAAGACAAAAAGTATGTATTTGAAAATAATGGAACTTTATTGTTAATTGAAAATGGTGTTGTTACGAAGGAAAGCTGGAAATGTGTTGATCACAAAAATTTAGTTGTATCAGAAGGTGCTAAAGATATTTTATTTACGGAAATATTCATAGATAGAAATATTATGTTTCTAACAACGAATTCATTAAATCAAGATTTATTGCTAATAACTGAAACTGAGTTTGACAATTTTAGTGCGTACGTAAAAAGTCAGTTTAAAAATTATTTAAAAATTAAACAAGGTAAATTAGCTGATGGTAAAACAATTGAAGTGTACAATGCTGATAACTTAAATTTGAATGAAATGAAGGGCTGCGCGGTAACCATCGATTTTCAAACCGCAAAAGATGGCGATTATCTGAATGTTGATGAAAATAGAATTTATTCTATTCGAAATGGCAAGTTTGAAAAAGTCACATTCGTTAAAAATCTAACCACTACAGATGGTAGGGAGTTAATAATTAAGTCTAAAAGCGAAGAATCAATTATTTCGGGAGACATTGTTTTGTATAATAATCATCCTGCACCTGATGGTAAATACAAACTTGGAAACTGGTCTTCCATAAAAGTTGAAAACGGAAAAGTTAAATAATACAATCTTTAAAAAATAAAATATGCAAAATCTACCATGTCATTATCCACTTCACAACAGCCGAGCTCCGAACTGGATATGCCAATAAACTCAATCCAACAATTGACCCGGTTTTATCGAGCATCGTTATGCTTTGCCTCGAGCTAAAACCGGAAGATCGATTACAATCTGTACCCGAATTGGCAAGCATACTTAAAGACTATCAAAAAAGATATCTTCGTTAGAAAAATCAAATCAAAACTCTAAATACTTATTAAACATGGAAACACATTCATTGCCGCAGGGCTTTACACTTCGCGATAAATATAAAATCAATAAAGTTTTGGGACAGGGCGGCTTTGGTATCACTTACCTTGCAGAGGACAATGTACTACACATCAAGGTATGTGTTAAGGAACTTTTTGTTTCGGGCAATAGTACCCGTGGTGCTAATATGACTGTTGTAACCCAAAATATGAAAGATTTTTCCTTTGCGGATTTTAAAGATCGTTTCCTTCAGGAGGCCAGGCAAATGGCCCGTTTTAGTCACAATAATATTGTGCGGGTGCTCGATTTCTTCGAGGCAAATAATACAGCCTATGTGGTGATGGAATACCTAGAGGCTAAGAATCTTAGGGAATTTGTTGAGGAGCGTGGTGTTTTAAAAACAGAGACCCTCATGCCACTCATAGGACAGATGCTCGATGCTATTGAAGAGGTGCACAATAATAATATGCTGCACCGCGATATAAAACCCGATAACATACTCATCACTCCTAAAAACAGAATTGTCCTCATCGATTTTGGATCTGCCCGAGAATTTATCGAGGGAAAAACACAATCGCATACTGCCATGCTCACCCCTGGCTATGCACCGCTCGAACAATATAGCAATCTCGCAAAAAGAGGTGCTTATAGCGATATTTACTCACTTGGTGCAACCCTCTATTTTCTCCTGACTGGCAAAAAGCCCCTTGCTGCAACCGACAGGAGTTTCGAAAGGCTGCAAGCTCCACATGAGATAAATCCTGAAATTAGTACGCAACTCTCCTCCGCTATTATGATGGCAATGGAGATGAAACCCGAGGATCGCTTTCAAAATATTGAGGATTTTAGAGCGGCGATGACGATGTTGGCAGAGGGAAAACAGGAAAGCCCTAAGAAAGAGGTGAAGGAGCAAAAAACGCTGATTTTTAAGAAAGAAGAAGAAAAATCGGCTCCTGTAGTTGCAAAGAAAAAAAACATCATACTAATTTTATCAGGAATTGCTGTATTATTCGTAATTGTTGTTTTGTTAATAACTCAGCCTTGGTTGGGTAACGAGAAACAAGCTATAACTGAAGATACTATGATTTCTAAAGATGATGCCTCTTCATCAAAACAAGAAAAATTTATTTTCAATTATGAAATGGTAGATGTAGCAGGTGGCACATTCACTATGGGCTGTACTTCCGAACAATCTAACTGCGGAGATAATGAAAAACCCGCACATCAGGTAACTTTATCCGATTATAAAATAGGAAAATATGAAGTTACACAGGCACAATGGAAAGCAGTAATGGGGAATAATCCCTCTCATTTTAGTGGCTGCAATGATTGTCCTGTAGAGCAAGTCAGTTGGAATGATGTTCAGGAATTTATACAAAGGCTGGAGGCTAAAAGCGGAAAAAAATATCGCTTTCCTACTGAGGCTGAATGGGAATTTGCGGCAAGAGGTGGCAATAATAGAAAAAATAACAAGTATGCAGGTTCTGCAATTTTGGATGATGTTGCCTGGTACGATGGAACAAGTGGCAGCAAAACGCATGAAGTAGGAAAGAAGGCAGCTAACGAGTTGGGCATATATGATATGAGTGGCAATGTTTGGGAATGGTGTAGTGATTGGTATGGAGAATACAGTAGCAGCCCAGGTAATAATCCTCAAGGGCCATATAGCGGCAGTGCCCGTGTTTTGCGCGGCGGCGGTTGGGGCCGCGATCCCCAGCGCTGTCGGGTGTCGGGCCGCGGCTACAGCAACCCTGACAATAGGGACGGCCTCATTGGCTTTCGCCTTGTCCTCGTTCCCAGTTCAAAATAGGATGCACATAATCATGAGCAAAAAGAAAACAGCATGCAGTAAAAATAGCCCAAAACCGCCGTAGCGGAGCAGGCGGGAGGGGCATTTTTAAACTGCATGCTTTGATTTTTTAGAGTCATTAGAAATAATATTTACAGTACAAAAACATGAGCAATTTTCACCTTCCTCCATCATACAGCCTGCATAATCGCTATAAAATTATTCGTGCAATTGGGCAGGATGGCTTTTGTATAAGCTATGGGACTATTGATTGCAAATGATTAAAAACTCGAACTATTTTGAATTGTTAGTTTTTCTGTTATTATAGATCAAAATCCTTATTTTTGCTTTAAATAAGTAAGATCATGAGACCTATCGTTAAATTCCCATACGGCATCAGTAATTTTGAGCAATTAGTACGAGACAACTATGTTTTTGTAGACAAAACAAAATATCTCGAGTTATTGGAATCTGATGAAAAATTTTCCATCTTCCTTCGACCACGCCGCATGGGCAAGAGTCTTTTTGTATCTATACTCGAATATTATTACGATATTTTGGAACAGGACAAATTTGAAAAGATTTTTTCAAAATATTACATCGGACAAAATCCTACCCCAAAAGCTAATGCTTACAGAGTCTTGAAATTTGATTTTAGTGGTATTGATACGCAGACGGAGGAAGATACTTACAAATTTTTTTTGGATAAAGTCCGTTCAAAAATGCGGTCTTTTACGGAAATTTATAATTTGCTGGATAAGGAAAAAAGGCAATATGTATTTGAAGGGGATTCGCCTGGCAATGTGATGGGTCGCTTTTTTGAAATGCTAAAATTATGGAAAGAACAAACAGGCGATGAAATTCCTATCTTCCTCATTATTGACGAATATGATCACTTTACCAATGAAATCCTAATCAGAGATTTAAACGAATTTAAACGTTCAGTTTCACAGGATGGATATATTCGAAAGTTTTACGAAGCCATAAAAATTGCTACGCAACAAGGTTTTGTGGATAGATTTTTCATTACTGGAGTTTCTCCGGTTACGATGGATGGGCTGACAAGTGGTTTTAATATAGGTTCACATTTATCCGGGATAAAAAAATTCCATGATATGATGGGTTTTACGGAAAATGAGGTGCGAGATCTACTGAATCTAGTATTGTTAGACCAAAGTAGAGAGAACCAAATTATGACTGATTTAAAAAGTTGGTATAACGGTTATAATTTCGATATTGATGTTGACCATACAGTTTATAATTCTGACATGGTTTTGTATTTTCTTAAATACTTTAGTGATGAGCAGAGGTACCCACATCAGATGCTGGATCCGAATATAATGCCTGATTACGGAAAACTAATGAAGCTATTTAAAGTGGCAGATTTCAATAACAACAAACAGGTATTGAAAGAGGTTTTGGAAACCGGGAAAGTCAGTTCTGAGTTGATTTATCAGTTTTATTTTGAAAAACCTTTCGACAGAACTGCATTTATAAATTTATTGTATTATCTCGGAAATCTCACTCAAGGTGGGAAAGATGAAATTACCGGCTATCCAAATTTTGTTATTCCAAATTATGTAATCGGACAGCTATTTTGGCAAAATTATGCTTTGATTCTTCAGGAAGAGGCAAATTTGGAATACAATACTGACATTATAAAAGAGGCACTTTCAGCCACTGCCAATGGAGAAATTACTAAATTTTTTCAAATGGTGCAAAATGTATTGGAAGGACTTTCCAATCGGGATTATCAGCGTTTCTATGAAAAAAATATCAAAGTTGTTATTATGTCTTATCTGCACCATGCACCATTTTATTACATCAGAACTGAAAGGGAAATCCAAAATGACGGCTATATAGACCTCGAAGTATTGCGCCACCCCGATAAAAACTCCAATCCCATGCAATATGTCATGGAGATAAAATACTTGAAACAATCCGAATCGGATAAGTTGGATACAATAATGCAGGCTGCAAAAAATCAGCTAAAAGGCTACTTAGAAAAAGACACCGAACTTCAATCATTGATAAAATTAAAAGCACTTGCTGTAGTTGCAGTGAAGGATAAATTGTATTGGGAGGAGTTATGATTTCGGTACCTGACCCTTATATAAAGAAGAGAAGATATAAACTTTTTCCCTTAAGAATTTATTTCCTAAAATCATGAGCAATTTCCACCTTCCTCCATCATACAGCCTGCATCAGCGCTACAAAATTATTCGTGCAATTGGGCAGGGTGGTTTTGGTAAAAGCTATGATTTTTAGTAATACAGTTTTATGTAAATTAACTCAGAAATTTTATCGATAAATAATATGGAAAATTATTCATTGCCTGTAGGCTTTCAGCTAAGAGATAAATACTGCATTCAGAAATTGCTAGGGCAGGGAGGATTTGGTATTACCTATATGGCCGAAGATACGGTACTCGAAACTTCGGTCTGTATCAAAGAGCTTTTTATAAGTGGCAACAGTACCCGCAGCGCAAATAATTCGGTAATGTCTACAGGGAGTAAAGAATTCAGCTTCGACGATTTTAAACAACGATTTATTCAAGAAGCCCGACAATTAGCAAAATTTAGACACCCAAGTATCGTAAGGGTACTCGATTTTTTCGAAACCAACAATACGGCTTATGTGGTGATGGAATATATTGAAGGTAAAACGCTCAAGGAATTTACACTAGAGCATGGTTTCGTCAATCAGGATCTTGCAATACCAATTATCAGTCAGCTTCTTGACGCGGTAGAGGAAGTTCATAATATGGGAATGCTACATAGAGATATAAAACCGGAAAATATATTACTAACCCCAAGAAATAGTATTTGCCTCATCGATTTTGGCTCCGCCCGCGAATTCAGTGAGGGTATGACCATGACTCAAACTGCTATGCTCACCCCTGGCTATGCACCAATGGAACAGTATAGTAATCGTAGCAAACGTGGCACTTTTACAGATATATATGCATTAGGTGCCACTATGTACTTTATGCTTACAGGAGAAAAGCCGCTCGCTGCTACCGACCGTTTTGCAGAGGAAATGACTGCACCACATCAGTTGAATTCTGCAATCAGTAGTCAGATATCATCGGCTGTGATGCTAGCGATGCAAATGAAGCCGGAAGAACGTTTTCAGAATATTGCCGATTTTCGTAGTGCCTTGCAACAATTATCCGCTTTAGATTATAAAAATACTCAAAAACAAGTTTTGGAGGAAACTGACTATCTTTCTACAATAAAATTGGCCTCGACATTTACCAATGAATTTGGAATGGAATTTATTTTGGTGGAGGCTGGGACTTTTATGATGGGAGCATTATCAAATGATAGTTCAGCATTTGAAGATGAAAAGCCATTGCATGAAGTTAAAATTGAAAAAAGTTTTTATTTGAGTAAATATCCCCTAACCCAAAATCAATGGCTTACTATAATGGGTACAAACCCCTCATGGTTTACGGGTTGTGGTACATGCCCTGTTGAGAATATTAGTTTTCTTGATGTGCAGAGATTTATATCTATTTTAAAACAAAGATCCGCCAAAGTATATCGATTGCCGACCGAAGAAGAATGGGAATATGCTGCAAAGGGAGGTAAACAAAGCTCAAATTATAAATTTGCAGGATCTAATATTATAGAGGAAGTTGCCTGGTTTGAGGGGAAAAGTAATCGTAAAACAAATCCAGTTGGTGCTAAAAAATCAAATGAGTTGGGTTTTCATGATATGAGTGGAAATGTAATGGAATGGTGCGATACCATTTATAAAAGTTATAGTCGTACAAAAAATGAAAGTAAAAATCACGAAGAAATCTCAGTTGTAATTCGTGGTGGTAGTTGGAATAATCACCCAATTGCTTGTAGAGTAACCAATAGATTTAATCGACCACCAGATTACAAGCAAAATACCCTTGGCTTTCGCTTAGTTCTTGAAGTATGATTGTTTTATCAAATCATAAAAATAAAAACAATAAAACTTTTTGTATTTTAAAAAATATTAAGTGTAACTACTAACGTCATTAATTTTCTTTAAGTACTCTGAAATTTCTAATTCACTATAGCCAAGTTTTTTAAGCATAATTATTTCATCGGGTATTTCTCCTGATCTGTAAAACCAATCGCGTAATATTTTCTCTTCGCCAGAACTAGGGCCGCAAGAGTTATAACTTTCTATGCAAACCTCTCTGTATAGTTTCCCATAGAGTGAATTTTTGGGCATAGCATTGTTCAATATGGAACTCTGGATTTGTACCTCCCTTAGCACCTGTACTTCTCTAATTAGGTGAAAAATAATTTTTCTTAGGGCTTTAATCTCATCGCTTTCTTTTGGGTTATAATTTTCCCAGCTTGGGGTCATAAATTCATTTTTTCTCATAATTTTAATTTTAAGAGTGTATAAAAGTGACTGCCTGATAATTTTTGTAACTAATGTCTATGTTTTTCAATTTTTATAAAGCTAAATTGTTTAAATTCATGCTAATGTAACAAAAGAAAGCTCTTTAATGAAATCTTCACAACACTGAAATCTATTTTCGCTATTTTTGGCGCAGGCTTTCAAAATAATTTTAATGAAAGGACTCTCAATTTTAAAATTACTTAGAGGTTCATTAACTATTTTTGAAAATATTTCATTTTGTGAATCAAAGAGCGGATTATAAAGTGCTTTCCCATTGATTGCATAATACATAGTAACACCTAAAGAATAAATATCACTCCTGTTGTCAATATTTATATCAGATTTTACTTGTTCTGGACTCATATATGCAGCTGTACTGATTTTAGTATGTGTTTGTGTATCTTGTGATTTGGCATTTCCAAAATCTAAGATCTTAACTTGCCCATTAGTTAAAATAAAAATGTTAGTTGGTTTAATGTCGC
This sequence comes from Saprospira sp., assembly GCA_044379045.1. GTDB lineage: Bacteria > Bacteroidota > Bacteroidia > Chitinophagales > Saprospiraceae > Saprospira. The sequence continues at coordinate 15,096 of JBIPOO010000004.1, read as the reverse complement.
AGTGAATAATTTCTTTTTTATGAATATAATTTAATGCGTTAAGGGCCTGGGTAAAGATTTCTAAAAATTCAATTTCTGAAAGTGGACCAGAATACTTTATCTTTTGATCAAGGTCTTGTCCTTCAAGTAATTCCATCATTATACATTGTAATTCTTCATCTTCTACATAATCTATCAACCTTGTGATGTTGTGATGTTTAAGTGATGTCATTATTGCAACTTCATTATTGAAAATGCTTGTTGATATTTTGGGTTTATATAGTTTTAATGCAACTTTATTTCCAGAAATGAGATTTTCTGCTTCATAAATCTTCGACATTCCACCTTCACCTATAACCCTAATTATCTTGTAGGAATCAATATTGTTCTTTACCATATTCTGATTAAGTTGAATAAGTTATGAAACTTGCGGCAATAAATGATTTTAATATTTTCGTTGAATTAAGCATAAAAATAATGATTATATTTGCATCTATAATAAACATTCTTTTTGTTTTTTTGAACCCAGGCTAATATAATCTTTTGCAGTAGACTCATTTTTTACCTAATGTAAAGTAAATTTTGTAACAAACCAATATGAAACTCACCCTCCAAACCCAACTCAATAATCGATATAAAATTACCGGCTTTCTCAGTCAGGGCGGCTTTGGTTATACTTACCTGGCTAAGGATATTATTTTAGATCAAAAAGTTTGTATAAAGGAACTATTTATTTCAAGTAGAAGTACAAGAGGTCAAAACCAGGAGGTGATATCGGAAACCAGTAAGGAATTTTCATTTGAATATTTCTCGGAAAGATTCCTGGACGAAGCGAAGCAATTGGCTGCATTTAATCATCCTAATATAGTTAAAGTAAAGGATTTTTTCAAAGGCAATGGCACCACCTATATGGTGATGGAATTTATAGAGGGAGAGACCTTACAGTCGCGCAAAAAGAAAGGAGGTCTTGAAGATTTTCAGTCGATATTTGCTGCAATGCACCAATTGTTGGATGCCGTAAAAGAAGTACATAAACATGGGATGCTACACCGCGATATCAAGCCGGAAAATATATTAATTACGCCTGAAAATAAAATCATTCTCATCGATTTTGGCTCGGCCCGCGATTTTGAAGATGGCAAGACAAAAGCGCATACCACCATGCTTACACCCGGTTATGCTCCCATAGAACAGTATAGCAACCGTGCCAGAAGAGGACCTTTTACCGATATTTATGCATTAGGGGCTACCCTTTATTTTCTGCTAACAGGAGAAAAGCCGCTTGCAGCAACTGATAGACATCTGGAAAATCTAATACCTCCTCACAAAATTAATCCTGCAGTAAGTACGCAACTTTCATCTGCCGTTATGATGGCGATGGAAATGAAACCAGAGGATAGGTTTCAGGATGTTGAGGAGTTGAGGGAGGCGCTTCATTATTTATCAGGTTTTAAAAATAATACAATAATAATCGAAGGAAAACATTCTGAGACATTGCCTCTAACTAAGAATAAAAAAAATATAATATATACAAATAGAAATAAAAAAATTATCCTGATTTCTATATTTGTTTGTCTTGCACTACTTATATCATTTTATGCAGTTAATTCATTTCTCCCCAATAATAACTACAGTATAACAGAAGATGAAAAAGATTTTGTGGATAAAGATTGGAATGTGGGTATTGCTAGAAATATTGTTGAGAAAAAACTTAAAGATTTTGGTAGCTTCAAAGAATATGATTTTGACAAATTAAATGATGATGATTTAATAGTACATAAAATTATTGATTTTTACTCGGTGACATTTGTAAACAAAAACTGTTATTATTGTTTGGCCTATACTAAACCAAGTAAATATGATTACCATGCTGCCGCCCCTAAGATTAGTGTTTTTGAATTTAACAAAGAAAACAAAGGTTGGTACCTAGTAAAATCATTTATTGCTGAAATTCAAACTGGATCTTGGGGAGAAATACCTGAATCGATTAAAGTAATGTCTATAGGTTACGATAAATTTGGAGTTGTGATTGAACATGGATTTACAAATCAGGGAATTACAATGTCTTACACTACAATATATTCAGTTATAGGAGATAAACTAAAAGAAATATTTTCTGCCGAAACAATGATGGATGATAGTGGATGGAATGAAAAACCATTGAACTCATGGGATTCAAAAATAAGTTTCGACAAGACTGGTACTTCGTTTTATGATTTAAAAATTACTAAAAAAGGTAAAATAGATGGCAAAAAAACAAGTAAAACAGAAATTTATAAATTTGATGGTCTAAAATATTCACAAAGTGAATTATATGAATAATATAACTTTGTTGTAAAATTTTTAAATGTGAAACTCCAAATCAATACCCAACTCAATAATCGATATAAAATTACCGGCTTTCTCAGTCAGGGCGGCTTTGCTATTAAACATAGAGATAATCAGGCAATGGTTAATTTAGGGTGGATGTACGAAACCGGAAAGGGGGTAAACAAAAATGAGTCTATGGCTTTAAAATATTATACAGATGCATCTATGCTGAATCACTCAGGAGGACAGTATAATTTAGGGAATATGTATTATCGCGGCCTTGGTTGTAATAAGGACTTAAAGATAGCATTGGAATATTACAAGAAAGCAGCTGTTCAGGATTATGCACCCGCAATTGCTATGCTTGGATATATGAATGAATATGGAGAAGGAGGACTCGAGGTTAATTTGTCAGAGGCTGAAAAATGCTACAGGAAAGCGGCTGGATTGGGTGATAAATGGTCAAAAGAGCAATTGCAACGGTTTTGATTTTATCATTTGAGTTCGGATTTAATTACAACATAAAATGATTTTAGCTTACACCTTTTAAAGATTTTAATCTTTTGTGAACAGTTTTTAAATTTTCAAGATAACCAAAACATACATGGAAAATCACACACTCCCAACAGGCTTCAGACTAAAAAATAAATACATCATCCAAAAAGTATTGGGTCAGGGTGGTTTTGGTATCAGTTATCTGGCTTTTGATGAGACACTGGATACTGCTGTTTGTATCAAAGAGTTATATATCTCGGGCAACAGTACCCGCGGAGCCAACATGACAGTCTTAACACAGAATATGAAGGAGTTTTCCTTTGCCGATTTTAAAGAGCGCTTTATGAAAGAAGCCATGCAGCTTGCCCGCTTCCAACATAGAAATATAGTTCAGGTAATGGAATATTTCGAAGAGAATAATACGGCCTATATGGTTATGGAATACCTGAATGGCCAGACATTAAAGGAAAAGGTGCAGGCAAATGGTCCGCTCAGTGCCGAGTTATCACAAAAAATCATAGCATCGATTCTCGATGGGGTGGAACAGCTACACCAAGCAGGGATGCTGCACCGCGATATAAAGCCAGATAACCTTATCATTACCAATGAGGGACGCATAGTACTAATAGACTTTGGATCGGCACGTGCCTATTCCGATGAAAAGACAATAACCCAAACTGCAATGGTGTCGCCAGGTTATGCGCCGCTCGAGCAGTACAACCCCAGTGCCCGCAAAGGAACATTTACCGATATTTATTCCATTGGCGCTACCTTTTATTATATGCTTACGGGCCAAAAGCCACTGAATGTGACCGAGCGTTATACCGAGCGAATGAAGGCACCGCATGAAGTAAACAAAAATGTCAGTGTTCAGGTATCAAGTGCGGTGATGCTTGCCATGGAAATGAAAGGGGAGGACCGTTTTCAGAATGTGGACGACTTCCGTATGGCTTTGAAGCAATTATCCGGTTCTCAGACAAAAACAGTTATAAATACAACCTCTGAAAAGAAAAATAATGATGAGCAGAAACAGCAAACCCCCAAAAAGAACAACAGTGCTGTTATTGTAATTGCAGTTATTGCCGCTATAGTAATACTTATATTCGGTGTGAATCTTTTGATGCAGTCTAATTACAGCGCTTCGTACCAAGATGATACCAATGGTGATAATATTGATTCAACAAAAACCGAGGAGACTCCGACATCGGTAGATACAAATACTTATCGTCAAGAGCAAAAGTATGAGGAGTCAAAGAAGGAGGCAAAAAAGGAAGAAACTTCGAGCGGATATGGGGGGCGATTTACATATACAGGTACAATTGGTTCAAAGGTTGTGTTTGAATTAAAAGATGTGGATAATCAAATAAATGGTTTCTATTATTATTCATCTTCAGTTTTAAATAATGTACCTTCCAATGCCAGGTTAACTTTGAGGGAAGTAAGTAGAAATGGTAATGAAATTATTTTACAAGAGTATAATCCGGAAGGAAGACATACTGGAACGCATATTCTACGATTTTTTGACAGTTCGAGTTCAAGTATTTCCGGTAGATTTATTAAATACGATGGAGTAGAATTTAAAATTAGATTGAAGAGACAATAAGGTTTAATTTTTTAATTTTCTAATAAGTTAAAACAAACTAATAAAATGATTTTTCCTTTTCCAGAAACACCCCCCCTCAACTAAAAAAAGTATTTTATACCAATAATTGAAATATCGGGTAAAATTTCATATTATTGTGCTATCAACAAACAAAGATTTATATATATGTTAAAAATTAAGCATCTAAGCACAATTTTATTTGTGACTTTTTTAGCCATAGGCTGTAAGAATACCTCCAAAATCAGCAATGTTGTCATTGAAGAACGCATCATTGACGAAGTTGAGGTGACTGCACCAAAAACTGATTTTGTTCGCCCTAATTATAATCCAAGCTATCCGCGCAGAAATGACCTTTTGCATACAGCGCTTGATGTAAGATTTGACTGGGCTAAACAGCATCTCCTGGGTAAGGCGACCCTAAAGTTTAAACCAATATTTTACGATACAGATTCGCTGCGACTCGATGCCAAAGGTTTTGACATTCAAAAACTTGTATTGAAAAACGGCAATCAGGAAATTTCGCTCAAATATGTATACAATGATAAAAAGAATATTTTTATCAAACTCGATCGCATGTACAAACGTAACGAGGAATACACTATATATATTGAGTACACAGCCAAACCAAATGATTTGCCATTAGGGGGCAGTGCTGCAATCACTGCCGATAAGGGCCTGTATTTTATCAATCCCTTAAATGAAGATCCCGATAAACCACAACAGATTTGGACACAGGGTGAAACCGAGTCGAGCTCATGCTGGTTCCCAACGATTGATCGCCCGAATGAGCGCACTACGCAGGAGATTTATATTACTGTGGAAGACCGTTTCAAAACATTGTCGAATGGATTGTTAAAATCTTCGCAAAAAAACAGCGATGGCACCCGCACCGATTACTGGGTGATGGATATGCCGCATGCGCCTTATCTGTTTATGATGGCTGTGGGTGAATTTGCAGTAGTTAAAGACAGTTGGAACGGCATGTTGCTCGAATATTATGTTGAACCAAAATTTGAAAAGGATGCTAAAAATATTTTCCCTTACACAGCTGAAATGCTGAGCTTTTTTTCTGAAAGATTTGGCGTAAAATATCCTTGGCAAAAATATTCACAAATAGTTGTACGCGATTATGTATCCGGTGCCATGGAAAATACCACAGCTGTAATATTTGGCGATTTTGTTCAGAATGACAGTCGTTCTATCATGGACAACAGCGATATGAACGAGGGTATAGTAGCGCACGAAATGATGCATCACTGGTTTGGCGATTTGATTACCTGCGAAAGCTGGTCGAACCTTCCGCTGAATGAATCCTTTGCAAACTACGGAGAGTATCTATGGTTTGAACACAAATACAGCCGCGATCATGCCGATTACATCCGTATGAATGAGATTCGTGGATACATGAGTCAGGCAATTCTTCAGGATGATGCGCAGCCACTCATTCGTTTCGAATATGCCGACAAAGAAGATATGTTCGATGCCCATAGTTACAACAAGGGAGGTACTATCCTGCATATGTTACGTCATTATCTGGGCGATGCAGCCTATTTCGAGGGCCTTAGGGTTTATCTCGAAGAAAATAAATTCAGAGCAGCCGAGGTGCATGATTTGCGACTTGCTTTTGAAAAAGTCTGCGGCGAAGATCTCAATTGGTTCTTTAATCAGTGGTTCCTCACAAAGGGACATCCAAAACTGGAAATCAGCAAAAAATATGATGCTGCAAACAAAAAAATAATCATTAGCCTTGAACAAACACAGTTGCATACAGAGAGCACAGTTTTTATTCTGCCAATGGCTGTAGATGTTTACAGTAAAGGGGATACAAAGCCAAAAAGATATCAGATAAGAATGACCAATCAGAAACAAAGCTTTGAATTTCCTGCCAGTGCAGAACCGGCATGGGTTTCTGTCGATGCGGAGCGTGTCATTCTGTGTGAAAGAAAAGAAGCGCAAAATAAAAGTGAGTGGGTTAATCAGTATAAAATGTCTAAACTTTTCCAGGACCGCTACGACGCACTTGCTGAGCTAAAGTCTAAACAAAACAGCAATGCAGATGCCAAAGCAGTTTTTGAGCAGGCATTAAACGATCCTTTCTGGGTGCTGCGCAATGTAGCCATCGACGAAATAAAAATTGATCCGGTCAAAGATGCGGCTATCATTCAAAAAATTGAAAAACTGGCCTTAAATGACGCTCGTGCCGATGTGCGAGCAGCAGCAATAGAAAGACTGGGCGCTTTCAGAGATAAAAAATACCTCTCAACCTTTCAGGATGTTTTCAAAAATGACAAATCATACAGGGTATTGAATGCTACATTATTATCCATCGAAAAAATTGATTCGAAGGCGGCACGTGATATTGCAAAAGTTGTTGAAAAAGAAACAGATAATGCGACCCTTTTATTAGCGATTGCTGAGCTTTACACAAAAGGTGCCGATAAGAGTCTCAGTAGCTTTTATGAAAATAATTACCTGAAAATGACTGACTACAGTGGTATCACTTTTTTTGAAAATTTCAGCGATTACTTAATAGAGATTAATGACCAGGAATTCATCGGGCAAAAAATTGATTTTCTGAAAACAGTAGCCTCTAACCAGAAAATTAGTCAGTGGTTACGTTATGGAGCTGCAAATGGATTGAGAAAATTGCAGACAAATTATGAAGGAAAGCCAGTAGAGGCAAAAATTTCTTCTGCGATTAAAGAAATTATATCGAAAGAGACAAGTTCAATGCTTCAAAATATCTACAGCAACTGGTAATATGAACAGTTACATTAATACTATAATATGATAAAATTGAACAAAGCCCGCTTTTGCGGGCTTCTCTGTGTATGTACCTTAGTTTTGTTTTCCTGTTCTGCAAAAGAAAAAAAAGTAAAAGAAGCTATTGTTTTTCAATATCCAAAGGACAGTCTATGGAGAGGAATACCGATGAAAAAGAATACCGGACTTTATAAAAAGAACGCCTTCCCATCTTATACAGATAGTATTTTGCTGTTTGCCGATGCTTATAATAATTTTAATTATTACGCTGGTATTCACAAGAATGAAGTGCCTGCTTTGCTAAAAAGACTCGATAATCAGCAATATATTAATTATGCCTATCTTTCAAGTCTTGGTGTGCCAGCCGATAAAAATTCGAGAGAAAAGTTGAGTTATCTGAATCTTAGGGGTAAAAATTTACATCAAATTCCTTACGAACTCAGTGTATTGAAAAGCCTTACAGATTTGCAGCTTAGTGATAACAAAATCAGCAGAATTCCGCAATATCTTTTTAATTGCCGCAACCTGAAAAAACTTGATTTTAGCTCAAATGTAATAGACTATCTACCTGTTGAAATTGTTTACCTCAGTAATCTTGAAGAACTAAGCCTCAGAGATAATAGAATCAATAATTTACCCGCTAATCTTTCGCAGCTAAAAAGTTTGAAAGTATTGGATTTGAGCAATGTACATAATAAACTCTCCAGAAGTTATAACGATCTTAAACAAATTCCTGCATCAGTATGTCAATTGCCAAATCTCGAAAAGCTGTTGCTTGAAAAATTACCGATTCAGTACGTGCCAGTGAACATTGTTTATCTTAAAAATTTAAAACTGCTTAGCCTGAATGGTTGTTCAAGTCTGAATGTTTACAATGCTTTGAAAATTCTGGCCAATATGCAGCAACTTCAGGTACTGGATATTTCTTTTACGCGTACCTACAGAGTGCCAAATGAAATTGTCAATCTAAAAAACCTGAAGGTATTGATTTGGCAGGAAGAGGGCAATTACAATAAGGCTGAAATTGAAAGAATACAAGCCATGATGCCCAATACCAAAATTTATTCGGGTAGCGGACCACGGCCTTTTCTAAGGAACAATTCAATTAACACAATTATAAGTGGTTATTGATTATATTAAAAATGGAAATCAGTTTTAGTACAGTAAATGTGCGCAATAAAACCCTGAGGGTACAGCAGCTGCAACAGACAAATGCCAATGACAATCCCACACTTGTTTTTTTGCATGAAGGACTTGGATGTATTGAATTATGGAAAGACTTTCCGCAAAAACTAGCTGCAGCTACCGGATTGAATGCCATTGTTTATGACAGACAGGGTTATGGCGGCTCCGATCCTCTTGATTTGCCGCGTCCTGTGAATTATCTCGAGATTGAAGCCTTGGATTTTCTGCCCGAACTGCTCTCAAAGTTAAAAATTAGCAATCCGATTTTGGTAGGGCACAGCGACGGAGGGTCCATTGCACTTATATATGGTGGAAAATTTCCTTGTGCTGGCATCATAAGTGAGGCTGCACATATTTATGTTGAAACGACCACGCTGGAAGGAATCAGTAAAGCCAAATCAAATCCTGATTTGCAATTAGTAAAAGAGAAATTAAAAAAATATCACGGAACTAAAACCAATGATATTTTCAGTGCCTGGGCCGATACCTGGCTCTCTGATAGTTTCAGGGATTGGAATATTGCGGGAATGATAAAAGAAATTAACTGCCCTGTGCTTTTAATTCAGGGGCTCGATGATGAGTACGCAACACCTCAGCATATTGACAAAATAATGGAGGCGATGCCTCAGGCTGCCTACACTGATATTTTCTTACCGGAAAAATGCGGACATGTACCACATTTTCAGGCAGCAGATGCTGTTTTATCAAAAATGATACAATTTATACAAAAACAGCTTATTGGCTGATTATCTATCCTGTGGCATTCTTTTGGCTCTTTCGATAATGAGCTCCTCTCTGCGAGAAATTTTTCCATCTGAAGTTGACCTGTTTAAGGCCTCTGAATCGGAAATATGCATGCCGAAACTTTCCTGATCTGGAGCCTTGGTGACTCCTTTATCGTCACCAAAAACCATCACTTTTTCAAGTTTTGGTAAATCGCTCTTTGGTATTGTTGAGTTTTTAATATCGGCTTTTTGGGCTTTACAGAAATTAAAGAGACCAAAAACCAAAATCAGCGTGAAAGCAAAATTGTAAAATCTTTTCATAATTATTTTAAAGACTCTTTTAATGTTCTGATATTATTTAAAATAGCGTTTTCACTTTTTGATAATTTACCGTCACCAACTATTGCCAGCTCATTTAAATCCTTTTCATCTTTTTCCATTTTGGCGATCGTTTCCAATCTTTGGCCTTGACCAAGATCTATATTTTGTTGATTTTTTGAGGCCGGAGTCGCACTCAAACCATTCGATTCCCAGGTTTTCGCCGGTTTTGACTCGTTGATTTGCGCATTTGCACTGATTGATTTGAGCATTAGCAGCGTAATGGCCAGAAAGATTGCTTTTTGATATTGCATAACGGATTATTTAGATTAGCATGGCTAAAATAGGGCTTTTAAACTTTATTTTCAATATATTTGCAACCTTTAATTTCATTTTAACATATGAGGGGTTATTTTTTGCCTGCCTTTTTCTGTTGTTTTCTTTCTCTTTTATTGCTTGTGGGTTACGAAGCAATTTACCCCTATGTACCTGCGCTTCAAGCTTTTGAATCTCCTCATTTCTGGTCGGCCTATGCTGTAAAGCCCAAAACTGAGCAGAAATTATTGGTGGATGATTCTACGGCAGTTCTGGAAGATTTAGAAAGTTTTGAGCAGGACTCGCTTGAAGCAGATTCCTTGTCAAACGACAGCAGCCGCATTGCGTACAATATCAAATATAATGTAAAAGCGGCAAAATTGCCCGACAACATTGACAATTACAATGGGCTTGAAAACTTAAACAGTTTTTTCAGCAAACTACAGGAATTGCGTGAAGGCAAGATAAAAAAGGTTCGTGTAGCTTATTTTGGCGACTCAACAACAGAAAGCGATATGATCGTTTCCGACTTGAGAACTATGTTGCAAATGGTTTTTGGTGGGAGCGGAGTGGGTTTTGTTTCGGTAGCTCCCCTGGGTGCAAGGGGCAGGCGCAGTATCTTACACCGCCCATCTTCAAACTGGTCGGTGGTTTCCTATTTCAGAGAAAATAAAAATGCAGATTTCCCTTTCGGCATTAGCGGGGACTATGCCACCGCAGCAAAAAACAGTATGGATCGATCGCATAAGATTGGTTTTCAAGGATATGGAAATTTTTCTAATGTCTATCTTTATTACGGCAGGGGAAAATCGGAAAACTACCCCGATATTATGCAGTATAATGCCGCCAGTGATTCTGTTTTGGTAATGCTCGAAGGCAAAGAATTCTTGAATAGGACGGAGCTGAATGCAAAAAATACCAAATCAATAGACTTGTTTTTTAATTTTCCTGAACCTTTTCCCATTTATGGATTAAGTTTCGAGTCAGACAACGGAATTATTGTCGATAATCTGGCAAAACGTAGTGATAGTGGCAGTAATTTTGGCAGAATAAGTCGCGAGATGCTTAGCAGTTTCAATAAGTATATGGAATACGACCTAGTTGTGCTGCATTTTGGTGCAAATGTTCTATCTGATGGTGTGCTTAACTATGGTTATTACGAAAAGATTTTAATTTCAACAGTCAGGCATTTCAAAGAAAGTATGGGCGATGTTCCTGTGCTAATTATTGGCAGCACCGACAGGGTCGTAAAAATTGAAGGTGAGGGAAAAACATCTCAGGCGGTTTACGGACTTACCAATGCACAGAAAAGAGCTGCAGCTATAGGCAATAGTGCTTATTTCGATCTTTTTACTGCTATGGGTGGCGAAGGTTCGATGTTGAATTGGGCAAAATCCAGTCCGCCCAAAGCTGCACCCGACTATGTTCATTTGAGCGGAGCCGGTGCAAAGCAAGTGGCTGTTTATATTTTCGATTATCTTTCAGAAGGTTACAAAACGCTTACAAGTCAACCTTTCAAATAGTGCCCCCTTGTCACAAAAACAAAATAACATGAAAAATATGCTCATTATAGGTCTGCTCTTCTTTTTAAGCGGATTTGATACAAACTCTAAAAAGAAAGATAAAAATCCACCTTACGATTTTATGGAGGTGCCATCTTTTGTAAACCAACAGGCCAATTTTATACACTACAAAGAGCAGCTAAGCCCTTTTTTTGAAAAACTTAAAAGAATTAAAAACGGATCAAAAGAAAAGGTACACATATTACACATAGGTGATTCACATCTACAGTCGGGTAACCTGTCGAATGAATTTCGAAGCCTGATGCAGCTTACTTTTGGTCATGCCGGCAGAGGGCTTGTTTTTCCTTATCATCAGGTAACAACAAATGCTCCCTACGATTTCAGTACAACTTCAAATATACAGTGGAAAAGTGGCAGAAATGTAACATATGTACATGAAATACCAATTGGTATAAGCGGATATAGTATCAGTACATCGAACCCGAATTTCAAAATCGATTTGAATCTGAGAAATAAATCAGATTTTTTTAACAAAATCACCATTCTTAGTAACAACAGTTCCGATGCTTATAGCTTTGAATTTCAGGATTCTGATGCATCAAAATTAAATGCTGAGAAAGTAGTATCCAATGTAGGCGATAGCTATCAGCTGGATGAATTGAGAACTAAACTGAGTATTGCAGGTACAAAATCAGCCGGAACCACATCGTCTTTGATAATACAAGGAATCTTGCTTGAAAATACCGAAAAATCGGGAGTGCTCTACAGTGCAACGGCTGTAAATGGTGCTACCTATTCATCTTACAATAAATCGCAGGATTTTTTCAAACAGGTAAATGCCATAGAACCCGATTTAGTGATTTTATCATTGGGTACAAATGACATAGCATCGGTAAATATGAATTCCGATTGGGTAATGGGACAGATAAGATATATGCTTGAACAGTTGAAAAAACAAAAAAAGCCATATTGTGTACTAATGGTTACATCTCCCGATTTTTATATTGGTAATCAGGGCTTTGCAAGAAATAGTATTGCCCTTGGCGATCTGCTGCACGATTTGGCAAAAAACGGAGAGTCGGTTGCAATCTGGGATTTTTTCGACATTATGGGAGGAGCCGGCTCGATCAATAAATGGACCAATACAAAGCTTGCTTCTCATGATCGCTCACACTACACTGCCGATGGTTATAAATTGCAGGGCCAACTACTCTTCAAAGCAATGCTAAAGGCTTATGAAGATTATGAAAAACAATAGGAAAAATTAAAAACTGAAGCAATTTGACTTGACAAATTGCTTCAGTTCAGCTCGCCAGAACGAGACTTTTTCCTTTCACTTCACTTCGTGGAGTGCTTTCTTCTTTGGGCGATATTAGTTCTTATTCTAATCTTTCACTGCTTGGAGCGCTATCGTTTAACAACGAGATCGATTCCTCTTTCCTCGTCATACTTACGAGACATATTCTTTCCTCATCAAATCTATTGCTTTACAAATTTCAAAATCTTCGGACTGTAATTTGTACTGTTGGCCTCAATTTTAAGATTGTAAAAGGCAGCCGATAACTCCTCAGTATTCAAAACAATATTTTGTTGTCCTTCATCGAGGCTATGTTCCTTGTTTAGTAGAACTCTTCCAAGTAAATCAATGATTGAAATACGGTACTTCCCTTTAGCTGGCACATTGAAACTTATATTTACTGAACCAGAACTGGGATTAGGCGAAAGGACAATCTCTCCTAAAGTGCTGCTCAGGCAGGATTGCTGAATGATATTTGAATATTCTTCTGAACCATCATTCCCAACAAATTTAAGTCTAAAGTAATGGCTTTCACCATTGTTGATCGGAACCAAGGTTTCGTAATAATTAAGTTTTGCTTTAAAAAAATCGACATCAGTAAAATTGATTCCATTGTTGCTGTATTGTAGCGTGTAGTTGGCCAGATTTTCATCGTTTGAGGCAGTCCAGCTGATTTTTGCCTGTCCGTTTTCACATTTAGCTTCAAATGAGGTCAATTCAAGACCCAATAGCGCACAAAGTGTTACTGTTGTAGTCGCCTGCGCTACACAACCATCGCAGCGGGTTGCCTGTAAGGTGTAAACCGTATTTGCGTTAGGCACTGCAGTTGGATTTTGCGCATTGGAACTGAAAACGCCGGTTGAAGATGTCCAGGAATAGGTAAAGCTAGTACTCTCAGTAAAAACGATATCATCGATAGCAGCAGCAGGGTTGGCCGGAGCAGGAACTGTACTAAAAAGATTTTGACCGACATTTCGCCACTGAAAAACAATACGCACGGTTGTGCCAGCAAATTGGGTCAAATTTAAATTGACTGTCTGATAAGTTGTCGGCTGTCCAAAAAGTGGCCCAGACAACAAAAAAGTATTAGGCCCCGCAACTAGTGAATTGCCGGCTGTTGCTGAAGGAACAGCCCCATTGGTTATTGCCCAAACAGTCAGTTCAGCATTGCCCGAAGAACCGCTGCATCTCCATCTGAAACTTAGATTTGGATTGCAGAAACTGGTCACATTATAGTCTCGGTATGCAAAATTTGTGGCAGCTCTTGAACCAAAGGCGGTCCCGATTTCATAATTATTATTGGTACTTGCTGTCCCAATGTACAATCCTTTGGTTCCGGATGCAAAAGCAAAAGTACCATGAAACCAATTATTTCTGGTGCCGTTTACCAGTGTATAAGATTGTGTAACTGCTTCAAAGTTCTCCGTCACAGTAACTGCACTCGAGGATGGTCCACCAGTCAATGCAACAGGTGTTCCTGCGCAGGGAGATGTCGGCAATGCAGTCGCTGTTGCAGCTTGCAAAGGTCTTACAGGTATGGTTACAGAAGCCGATCCGGTACAGCCTGCAGTAGTACTTGTCACCGAGAAAGTCGTAGTAGCAAGTGGTGTAACAGTAAGTGGCTGATTTGTATTGGTGCCTGTGCTCCAGGTATATGACGTTAAACTCGCTGGCAAAGAGAGCGTTACCGATTCGCCCTGACAGGCAAAGTTCTTAGTGGTAGAAATGCCAAATGCACCTGAACCCTGATTTATCCTTACGGTAGAGGTTCCCTGACAACCACCGGGCGATGTTACAACAACCCGATAAAAAGTAGGTGAGGCTGCTGGCGTAATATTTAAATTTTGCCCTGTTTGCCCTGCAATATTCGTAAAATTATTAGGCTGTCCGAAAAAATTGGTCGTGGTAGTCTGCTGCCACTGAAAAGTTACTCCAGAAGGACTCACCCCACTTGCCAGAGAAACCGGAAAGCCAGTACAGACAGTTTGTGTGGGACCAAGATTGGGAAGCGGCGTATTTTGAACATTTATGACTACCTGATCGGTGGCAAAGCAGGCACTATTATTCTGTACTGACACAGTGTAAGTCAGTGCCGAAGCTGATGATGGGGTTACATTGATGTTGGCACCTGTTTGCCCATCACTCCAATTATAAATATTTCCTCCAGTGGCATTCAAAGTAACGGTTGTATAGGTAAAGCCTATCCCCAAAAATCCAGGCGCCTGGCAGGAAACTCTATCGGGCCCAGCATTGGCAGTGGGAACAGAACTCAACACAAGGCTGTAATTCTGATTAAGTGGATTGCCGCAAAGGTCATTACAATTTGCACCCGTGAGGGTGTATGTTGCTGGTCCGGCCAGTGCAGGCGATACATTCAGGGTTATCTGGCGGGTTTTGGCAGGATTGCCCGTACAGTTTGTAGTGGCAATAGTTACTGTTCTTCCGGCAATTGTAAAATCTCCGTTTTGAAGTGTACTGCAATCGATATATTCGGAAAAGAAAACATTGATGCTTGTGGCACTTGCACAATTGTTGACCGTAGCATTGGTCATTGTCGGCGGCGTATTATCAGTCACCGCAACT
>JBIPOO010000307.1:0-4491 GCA_044379045.1 Saprospira sp. | reverse complement strand
ACTGTTTTTATAATGTATTGCCCCCCAAAAAGTAGATACTATTTGGGGGCATTTTTATTTTCACACATTCCATTCAATTGAATTAAACCTGCTTAATTTGATTGAATTATTTCCTTCATCCTTTTCAATAGCTGCTTGCCATAGTCGTCAAATTTATCAAATTCAGTACTATTTTCGCTGCTCATGGCTAAAAAGGTAAAATTATCAGCAATGATTTCATCGGGGTGGATGGTGTAACGGGTATTGCGACCAATTTTTTCCCAATAGCCTTTAAGCTGCTCCTCGGAATAGCCGATATCATTATTTTGTACAACCCATTTACCGTTTTGCTCCGAAACTTCGAATAGTTGAAAAATAAATGACTTTAGTAATGGAAGGTTTTTGTAGCTGCTGAATCGGCTATACATCGCTGGAATAGCTTTGAAAGTTCTTCCACTACTATCACTCAGCTCAATTGCATAAGCAAGGTCAACCCCATCTGGATTGTAAATGACCCTTTTTTTGAGAAAGTCTGAAAGCTCCAGATTTGGCAGTTTGTTATATCCCAAAAGCGCATAAAGTGTATCTTTTTTCTTGGGATTGTAACGGGTGTAAATATGAGAAATTTCATGAATGAGCGTTCTTAATAAAGATTTGTTCTCAGCATTTATTTGTCCCTCAGGGATAATAATACAATTTTCACGGGTGTAATAAACCCCGGCGCCATAATAAGTTCCCTTGGTTTTAATAAGCTGAATTTTAGGTAATTTTAGGTTTTTGTCAATACTGCTGCACAGGTCCAGTGCCTTGTTGAAAGTCGAGCATAATAGCTTTTTTTCAGCTGCATTAAAGTCCTCAACATCATTCTGAAGTAGTTCTTTGTATTTTTTCAATACATCGGCTCTCGCTCCCGAGGGTGATTCCATTTGTAGCATAATGCTCATTTCCAAAATATTTACCTTTTCGAAATAGGCATCAACTGTATCGCGGCTTACCGCTTTTTTTGCATCTTCGGCATTGAGTAAATCATACTCGCAGAGGCTGTGTTTTATGCTTCCGCTTTGAGGTCGACTACAGGAAAAACATATAAAGCCAATGAGCAGTAAAGGCAAAAATATCTTCATGATATTAGGATTTAACGATTGATTTGTTTAAATAGTATTTTGCTTCAGGACCCGCACAGAGCAGCATATCGAGTATACTTAAATTAGGCAAAAAAGCATTTTTTTCTTCAAATACTTGCGAATATCTTGCAGGTAAAAAATCAGCGTCCCAAGATTGGTCGAAACAACTTTTGGGACTTATCTTATTTCTGAAGTCGAGCATGTCGCTGTCAGCGTATGATTTTTTATATTCATTACTAAAGACTGGTTCAATTTTTAGTTTGAGCATGCTACAAATTTCACTTTGGACATCGAGGCAAAGGTCGAAAAGAAATTCGTATTTTTTTTCAAAAATCCTTTGCAGCCTGTCTTCGTAATGTTCGAAAAAAGGTGCCGAACCGTATGCTGTTCTTATACTGCGAAAATGATTTTTTTGCCAGGGTTGACTATTATCGGGTCGAACATTTCTAATGTCGGCTTGTTGATTTTTGCCACTGGCTAAAGGGATGCTTAAGGAATGAACACCATTGGACATAGCTATGATACAGCGGTTTCGAAAGGAGCCTTTTGAATAATGTTCACTATCTTCAATAATTACTTTTTCGAATGAAAGCAGTTTGCAATAATACTGAACAGGAGCAAAATATTGAATTTCGAGTATGATTGATTCAGGTTGGACTGTCATAAATCTTATAAAGCAATTTAAAACGCAAATTTAGAACGATTTCAACAACTTTTGTCAAGATTTTAAATCGGACTCTTTATAAAATAAAAAAGAGTACCTATGAAAAGATACTCTTAGTGAATTTGACATTGAAAATTAGATCAGGCAATCAATTCCAGTAAATCTCTTTTGTAATTATTGTATCCAAATACGGATGCAACAGTGTAAAAATTATCATAATCGTAGGTTTTGCCATAAGCCCACGCTGCAAAGTCATATCTGCTGCTATCGAAGTCGAACAACTCAGCAATTTCAAGAACCTGTGCAGACGTGAAACCTCGATTGTTGGTTGCAACTTTTATAATATCGATTTTTCCGTTGTCAAAATTTTCTTTACGAAGCTCAGTCATCAGCAATTCAAATTCAGTGTTGTTCATTGGCAGTTGGCTTCCAAGTCGGCCAGTGTAACCTGCTATCGGAAATTGGTTTGGATTTGGAATTTCATGCCAGCCCCATCCTGGACCATCCCAAACAAATTGACTGACATTGGCGGCAAAATAACGGTTCAAATCTCTCTTATTGCTGTCGTACTCTAAGGCTGAAGCTACAAGGTAATAATTGTCAAGATCATAACAATTGCCTAGTGCTGCCTTTGCAAAATTTAGTCGGTGACTGTCGAAGTCGAATAATTCTGCCATAGTACGAATCTGAACTGCGGTAAAAAGTCTTGGACCTGCCGCGGCTCTGAAAATATCGATCTTGTTTTTATCGAAATTCTCTGCACGCATAGCTTCAAAAACCTGTACAAATTCCTGGTCACTCACAAATCTGGGACCGCCTATTCTGCCAGTATATCCGGGTATGTTGCAGGCCTGATGCATGGGTTGAAATCCAAGTTCGGTCAGCAATCGCTGTTTTACAATAGGGTTTCTGAATAGTTCGGCAATTTCGATATAATTTGGAAAGTCAATTACAAAATCAGCGGCATAAAGTACATAATCGTAGCGATGATGTTCATTTGCGTAAAGCGCTGCCAATCTTCTTGTTTGTGCGGTGTTGAGACAATTGGATGCAGTAAAAAGTCTGATATCTTCATCGCGGTAAAGATCATCGGGCTGATGTGCGAAATTGGCCATTGCGCGGCGGAAATAAAAATCGTCCATGGGAGCAGCGCATTTACGCTCATTTTTTCCCTGTGCCCAAAGGTTGCTGAAACCTAAAACAAAAGCCAGCAAAATAAATAATCTTTTCATAGTACTTAGGATTGTAAATGTTAGTCAATAATGTTTCTGTTTTAATTGTTTCACTTGCTGCAAATGTTATTTGTTTGGTATAAGCCAATTGGCGTGCCAAAATATTTTAATCCGAAAAAAATTATTTATTAATAATTTGTTAAAATGCAAAAATGGCAAAATAAAAAATCCTCCCGATGGCAATCAGGAGGATTAAGATTTTTAAAACAGAATTGTTTTATCTTTTTACCACTTTGTAGATTTTACGGTCTTCGCCGCTCGAAATTGTAAGGAAATAGACACTTGGTGCGAGGTCGGCCACATTGATTTCATGTACATGACTACCTGGCATTTCACTCACTCCGCTTTGTATGCTACGAATTCGTGAGCCCAGAGCATCGAAGAGTTCAATTGTCAATTCGCTTTCCTTTTCGAGTTCATAACTGAGTGTAAGCTGAGTCTGGAAAGGATTAGGATAAACATTGCTATTGCTGATGTTTGTTTCGAGACTAGTAACCGATGTCACTTCAGATATGGTCAATGTATTCATATTGGTAATGACAGGTGCGTTGAAATCGAAATAAATGGCTGCGTCATTGTTAATCTGAGTTCCTACAGGAAGACCTGCCTGACGGTTGATCGTAAATTTAACATATCCGTTACTTCCGTGATAATCAAAACTTGCGGCAGGCAACATGATATTATCAAATGTGAAAACCAGTTCATTGCCATTTTCAATTGTCAAAACACCATTGTGCGACATACGTACATTCCTGATGGTTTCGATAAGCAGATTGGCATCTAATTCATCGCTGATAACTACTCTGCGGGCAGGTGCAGTACCAAGATTCTGGAAGTGGATAGTGTACTCAATTATTTCATCGCTGGTGTAGATGTTACCTCCAGCTCTTTCATCGCCACTACGAACAGGATATGCCAATTTTTCGTTCGGATCCCAAGAGCCAACACAGGTTGTATTGTCAATATCTGTATTGTTGGCAGGTGTAGCATCGTTATTAAGCGGATAGATGGTTGCAGAGTTGCTGACCAAGGTACCAAGTGGTAAAGTTGTTGGCGTGTTGAAATAAACATGGATGTAACCGCACTGACCCGGCTGAAGATTGCTAAAACTAAAAGTCAAAAGATTTGTAGTTGAGTTATGACCGGTGAATACAGGACTGCCAATGCTACTCAAAGACCAGATAACATCAAAGTCGATGTCATTGTCATAAGTGTATTCGATGGTTCCCGTCATTGGCATCTGGCCATCATTGCAGAAATAAATAGCAGTGTAATAAGGGAAACCTGGCGTAACTGTACTGTTGTGGGTCAGATTGATTCGAAGATCTTGAGATAGCGGACTAGTGATATAGAAATTATTGTTATTGTAAAGTGTACCGTTCATCGTGTTATTCACAGCAATACTGTTAGTAGTAGGGCAAAGCAAAGAGAAAGTTCCACCATTGTTTACAAATTCTACAGAATAATTGCCAGGAGCTAATCCATTGAATTC
>JBIPOO010000306.1:0-4507 GCA_044379045.1 Saprospira sp. | reverse complement strand
GAGTTTGCCGGTTCGAGTGGGTGTATTTTAATATTTGAATATTGTTCTTTTAGAAAACGACCTGTACCCATTACGGTGCCGCCTGTGCCTACGCCAGCAACAAATGCGTCGGCTTCAATTCCGATTCTTGTTAATTGAGCAAAAATTTCAGGTCCTGTACTAAGGTAATGTGCATCCGGATTGTGGCAATTGCTGAACTGATGCGGAAGGAACCCGTTACAAGCCTCTGCAGCGTCGTCGGCTAGGCTTATACTGCCCAAAAAACCGCCTTCTTCTTTACTGACAAGCTTTATATCAGCACCAAATGATCGTATCAGATTTTTGCGCTCTTCGCTCATCCAATCGGGCATAAAAATATTTACTTTGTGACCTAGCGCAGTTCCCAAGGCAGAAAATGAAATACCAGTATTCCCGCTCGTTGCTTCAAAAATCTGCATTTCCGGTTCTAAACGGCCATTTTCAATTGCGCTTGACAAGATGTGATAGGCCATACGGTCTTTGATGCTGCCGGTCATGTTGAAATGCTCAGCCTTTGCGAAGATTTTGCGTTTTTTGTTCTTGTACAGAAAATTGATTTCCAATAATGGAGTGTTACCAACCAAAGAACAAATAGATTCCAACGCCTTAGTCCTGTTTTTCAAAGCGATACTATTTTAAATGTAATTTATTTTGCCAATGCAAAGATAAGTTAATTTTAATTTTAAAATAGCATTTATTTATGTTAAAATCAGAATTATATTTCGGAATTGTGCTTTCTGCTAACCCACCAACCAAATGCTGCTGCTGTAAAAAACATAATTAAGCTATAAACAGCCGGAGGAAAGGACATAGCAGGATTGTTCAAAACATTCAGGGCTATAAAAATTGCAAGTGTGCCATTGTGAATGCCAATCTCCATTCCAATAGCAATCGCCTCCTTTTTACCAACCTTTAGTAAAATAGGGATAAAATAACCAACAGCCATACTTGCCAGATTGAACACCAAGGCGGCAAGGCCAACCTGTTGGAAGTACTCAAGTATTTTATCTCTATCTTTCAGTACAGCAAGAATTATGATTGCTACAAGAAAAACAGCAGAGGCAATTTTGAAAGGCTTTTCTGACTTTTTTGAGAAATCGGGGAACTTGGCATTGATAAGCATTCCAATGATTACGGGTAGCAGTACAATAGCAAAAACCTCAATAATTTTTTTAAACTGCATGGGTAAAACAGTGTCGTTATCGGCCATGAAATAACCTAATGAAAGATTTACGATAAGCGGCAGTGTAAATATTGCCAAAACAGAATTGACGGCCGTAAGCGTAATATTCAATGCGACATTGCCGTTCGATAAATGGCTGAATAAATTTGCTGTTGCTCCACCCGGGGAAGCGGCCAGTAACATAAGCCCCACTGCGAGTTCAGCCTTCAGGCCAAAACCCATTGCAATGCCAAAACAAACGAATGGTAGTAGCAGCATTTGGCATATAAGCCCTATAAAAACAGCCTTGGGAAATTTTAAAACACGGGTAAAATCCTCTACCTTAAGGCTTAGCCCAAGTCCAAGCATGATGATGCCGAGCGCGATCGGCAAAAGAACTGTTGCAAGCATTTTTGTTTAATTTTGTTTGGCTAAAAATAAGATTATTTTACATTAATGTTGATTTAAAAAATAATTAGCATTTTAAATATTTTTTATTTTAGTTATTTAAATATTTTATTTTATTAAAAATGAATTTCAGATTCAGCCTCGTTTTTTGAAATAAAATTATTATTTAATCGTTTTGAATTTTTATCTTAATAAATTATTTTTTAAATGTCGAAAAACCTTTAAAAAGTTATATATTCGCCTTGTTTATGACAATATAATTTTGAAAAAATAATTTATTACTTTCTATATCAATTAAATAAACTGCTTATGTTTCCTTTGTTTTTGTTTCAGCCGGCACAAGATAGTACTTCGACCGCACCTAAACAAGTCAGTTTCTCACTTTACGATGTAATTGTCAGCAGCGGTACCATTGGTATCATTCTTACACTCATAATGGTGATAATGGGCATTTTTGCCATTTATATCCTTATTGAAAGGTATCTAACCATACAAAGGGCTGGTAAGGTAGACGAAAGTTTTATGGAAAGGATACGTGCCTTTGTACAAAGCGGCGATATTGAAAGTGCTTTGAATCTTTGCAGAAATACCGATACACCTGTAGCGCGTTTGGTTGCCAAAGGGCTTCAGCGTATAGGAAAACCTTTGGAAGATATCCATTCTGCAGTTCAAAATGTTGGCAATCTCGAAATTTACAAACTCGAGAAAAGACTTTCTCTTTTAGCTACAATTTCGGGTGCTGCGCCAATGACCGGGTTTCTTGGAACTGTTACCGGTATGATTTTGTCATTTATGACAATGGCAGGTGGAGATGTGAGTACTGCAGCGCTGGCGGGTGGAATTTATCAGGCACTTATCACAACTGCTTTTGGATTGGTCGTGGGTATCGTTGCATATATCGGCTACAATTCTTTGATTGCCAGTTTGGACAGAGTTGTTTTCAAAATGGAGGCAGCCACCATGGAATTTATGGATCTTTTACAGGAACCGGCTTAGTTTTCATTGATTAAATTGAATTTCAATGGGTTTAAAGAAAAGAAATAAAGCTTCGGCCGAATTCAATCTGTCATCACTGACCGATATTGTATTTTTATTGCTTATATTTTTTATGTTGACATCAAGCTTGGCTAGCCCAAATGTCAAAAATTTGAAAAGGCCTGTTTCGAACAGCAAAACTCCCTCGCCTCAAAACATTGCGCTATCGGTTACAGCTGAAGGTGAATATTTTCTCGAGGCTGAAAAACTTAGTTTCGAAGATCTAGATGCTAAGTTGAAAACTCGAATAGAGCAGGAGCGGGGAGAAAATAGCAAAAAAGGAATTAAAGACGAGGTAACCATTGTTTTGAATGTGGCCGCCGAAGAGAAAACCGGGACCATTGTGAAGATTATGTCTTTGAGCAATAAACATAAGGCCCGTTTAATATTGGCAACAGATACGCCTAAATAACTGATTGTATGGGACTGAAAAAATCTAATAAGGCCATCGCAGAATTTAACATGTCATCTTTGACTGACATAGTTTTTCTGCTGCTGATATTCTTTATGCTTACCTCAAGCGTAGTGAATCCTAATGCTATTAACCTCATGCTGCCCAATTCGAGTAAGACCAAAGCGGTTTCAACAGCAAAACCCATTACGGTAAAAATTGACAAAAAAAAGGTAATTAAATTCAATGATCTGATTGTGGATATACCTTCATTAAGAGGTCAACTCGGACAGGCTGTAAAAAGGGATGGAAGACCCGCCGATAAAATCACTGTCATTATGGATGTTGACAAGGAAGTAGATGCCCAAACGCTGGTATCGGTAGTAGATGTCATCAATGAATATGGAGCTAAAATGATTTTGGCTACCAATGTCGATAAATAATGCAAAAAATTGAGTTCAGAAGAAATCATGTGAATAAGCGCAGCGGCCCAATCAGCAAAAGGTCCATCATTATTGCTATTGCCTTATTTATAATCTTTGGTATCATTGTATCATTGTTGCCCGCTAAAAAAGAAATTAAAGAATTATCGATAATTAATGTAACTTTTTTGCAACATAATCAGTATAAAATAAACAACGATACAACTAATTTCGAAAATTTTGCATCTGTACTAAAAGAGAAGATTCAAATGCACAGAAAAGAGATTTTGGAATTAAGGCTGCATTTGCCGAAAAATAAAAAAATGGAAGAGTTAAATGACATTATTCAAATAGCCAATGCATTCGACGTGGAATTGAAGTTGCTTACGGAATGAGAACTTAATTTTTAAATGTACACGCACATGATTACAAAAACCCAGATTATTAATTCACTCAATCAACTACCCGAAAAACTGACAATAGATCAATTAATTGAACATTTAATTTTTATTGAGAAAGTTCAAAATGGGCTTGACGATTCCAATTCAGGAAAGGTTAATTCAAAAGAAGAGACAAAGAAAAAGCTAATAAAGTGGTTAAGGTAGTATGGACTGATAATGCTATATTCGATTTAGATTCTATCGGTAATTTTATTTCTAAAGATTCAGTCAGGTATGCAGAGATTACTGTATTAGAACTTTTCGAATCGGTTGACGTGTTGGAGGATTATCCTAAGTGCGGATCAATTTTACCTGAATTTAATAATCCTGAGCTTAGACAGTTAATTAGAGGAAACTACAGGATAGTTTATTTAATCAAAGATGAATTTAGAATCGATATACTTACTGTTCATAACTGTTCGAGACTAATAAGTAATTTTAATTTGATTGAAAAAGATTTGTAGCGCATCCCATAAACTTTTGCAAATAATAAATAATTAGAAAATATATGAGTTACGCAGTAATCCCACAAAAAGATTCCATTCTGGATGAGGCAAGCAGGCCAGCCGACAGAAAAAAGGCCGCTACGGGTGCAGCAATCTTTACATTGCTTTTGATACTCTGTGTTTTT
>JBIPOO010000305.1:0-4529 GCA_044379045.1 Saprospira sp. | reverse complement strand
ACGAGACAGGCGACAGCCTTGTCTTTTTTGCCAATTCAACCGCTATTCTGGCAATAATATCTTTGAGCGATACTATAAAATCAACTTCGCGCAAGGCCATTCAAGAGCTAAAATATAAGGGGCTCGATGTTTATATGTTGACGGGGGATCGTAGCGCTGCTGCCCAAAAAATAGCCGAAGAACTCGGAATTGTCAATTTTGCTGCCGATTTACTGCCTGCCGATAAAATCGATTTTGTCAAAAAACTGCAGCAATCTGGCAAAAAAGTAGCGATGGTTGGCGATGGTATCAATGATGCTCCTGCACTTGCAGCGGCCGATTTAGGAATAGGAATGAACAGTGGTACCAACATCGCAATGGAATCGGCAGATATTGTATTACTGAACAATAACCTGATGCAAATTTCTGAAATGCTCCATATTTCAAAGAGAACAATGAGCATTCTCAATCAAAATCTATTTTGGGCATTTTTTTACAATGTACTTGCCATTCCAATAGCCGCTGGATTGCTTTACCCTGTTTTTGGAATGCTCCTCGACCCAATGATTGCCGGAGCAGCAATGGCTTTTAGTTCAGTATCTGTTGTGCTAAACAGTTTGCGCATATAAATTTAAGTATAGATTTAGGATAAATATCTGGGGATTATGATATTTTTTTATGAAATTTACAGCTCATAAAAAAAAACTTATGTTAAGTTTTGAGTTTTTGACCAACGCTAATGCCGATTCGGAAAATGCATTTTGTATTTCCGACACTTTCTATTCCTATGCTTATTTCAAAAACAGGATATTTTCCATAGCTGCTGAAATAAAAAAAAGAGGCATTGTCCATCAAAATATTGGGGTATTTACACAGAATCATATCGATACCTATGCAAGTTTTTATGCAGCCTGGATTACAGGAAATGCCTATGTGCCAATTCATCATAGTTATCCCGAGAGCAGGGTTGCCGATATCATTGATCAGGCTTCGATTAGCTTGACAATAGGTGTCGATAAAGCAGGGTACACAGAATCAGGTTTGGAATATCTCGATACGCTTTCATTAAAAAATGAAGGATTTAATTTAGATAATTTTTACAGACATAGTGCCAATGATCTGATGTATATTCTTTTCACATCGGGCAGTACCGGAAAACCAAAAGGGGTTCAGATTTGCTATGAAAATCTCAATGCCTTCATGGAGCATGCTTACGATTTGCAAATGGGCCTGAAAACAGGCGATGCCTATCTTCAAATGTTCGAATTGAGTTTTGATTTGTCGGTCGTTTCCTATGTTTTGCCACTTCAAAATTTTGGAACAATTTATACCGTTTCGGATCAAAATATTAAGTATCTCGAGATTTACCGATTGCTCGAGGAGTATAATATAAACTATGCAATCATTGTTCCATCGGTGTTGGCAATGTTGAGACCCTATTTCGAGGATATTAATTTGCCACATTTGCGCAATGTAGCGCTTAGCGGAGAGGCGGTGCCTTTGAAACTCACAGAGGAATTTCAGCAATGTTGCCCAAATGCGCAGTTTCATAATTATTATGGCCCCACAGAATGTACTATTTTCTGTACCTCTTATAAAATTCCAAGAGAACATATTCCATCAATGAATGGCATAGTATCTATTGGTAAGGCAACCCTGAATCAAATTTCAAAACTCATCAAAGAAGATGGTTCCGAAGCTAAAACTGATGAAAAAGCTGAGTTATATCTTGGCGGAACGCAGGTTTCACTTGGTTATGTAAAGAACATAGAATTAACTGAAGTTTCCTACCTTACAATCGACAATACCCGATTTTATAAAACCGGCGATTTAGTTATTCAAAAAGAAGATGGACTGTTGTACTATCTCGGACGTAAGGATCAGCAGGTTAAAATTCAAGGTTATCGTATCGAATTGATGGAAGTAGAGCACCTTTGTAAACAAGCATTAAAAACAGAGGCAGCTGTGGTGGCGATAAAAGATGAGCGTGGTTTCGATAGTTTGGTGCTTTTTGTAAAAAATGATCATCAATTGGACATTAATACAGAATTATCAACTGTTTTGCCAAAGTATATGACGCCTTCAGTTATTGTAGAATTAGAAGAATTTCCATTGAATGACAATGGCAAACTCGATAGAAAGGCACTAAAACAAAGGATAGAAAATGAGCTCATTCAAAATTAGAAAAGCAACTGCGGCCGATAGAGATTTTCTAATAAAAGTAATTCTCGAAGCCGATAAAAGTAATACCCAAACTTCCTCCTATGCAAAATTGCTAAATATGCAGGAGGCAGAATTAAAACTTCTTTTCGATAACATTTTTGAAGAAGAATTGGAAGGCTGTGAATTTGGACAGGAGAGTTTTAATGTGTTAATGGATGGTGATAACTACGCTGCAGCCTCAGCTTCATGGATTGAAGGGGCAGATGGCTTGCCTTCCTGGCAGATAAAAACGAGCGCACTTTTTTGTGTTTTAACAAAAGATAATTTCGAAAATTTAAAGCAAAATCTCGAAACTTTTTCTTCGATAAATATTCCTCGGAGCAATGGAACCCTGCAAATAGAATCAGTTTTTGTAGAAGAAGCTTACAGAGGAAAAGGACTTTTTTCTGAATTATTAAATTTTCAAATTATTCAAGCAAAAGAAGCCGGTTTCGATTTTAATACTTTAGAATTAGTTACTTATAATTCAAATCAGATTGCAGAACGTGCCTATACAAAAGCAGGTTTTGTAAAGGTTAAATCAACACAATCAGAAAATTCAAATATTTTAAATTATTATCCGGGTACAGGAATGAACCTTTGGCAAAAAACTATTTAACATGAACATCAAAGAACAGTTAGAAATCATTTTCAGAGAGGTATTCAAAGACGAAAACCTTCAAATCAGTCCTGAATTGAATGCACATCAGGTAGCGCATTGGGATAGTATTAGCCATCTTGTTATGATTTCAAAAGTTGAAGAAGTTTTCAATGTAAAGCTGAAACTAAAAGAGCTTATGAAACTGAAAAATGTAGGTGATCTCATGAGTTTGCTTGCAGAAAAAACAGTTGCTTGATTTAATTTGGTTGAATGATTTTAGTTTAAAACCCAGGACCAAAGTTATGAAAAAGTGTTTTTTTTATTTAGCCCTGCTTTTTTCTGTAAGCAGTGTAATTGCTCAGAATACCCTATATTTTGAGGATTTTGAAACCCTATCTCAAAAAGTTGATATTAGTAAAAAAACTCCTGATAAACTAAATAAACTTATCGATCCTGCTTTTTGCCTTTTCTCACATTTGTCAGGTTTTGGTAGAGGCCATTTACAATTCGGCTACGTTGGATTTATGCAAAGCTTTTTTGTGGGTGATTTTTACGATGGAATGCATAACAGATTCAACGATGATTTTGACTATCGTAAAGAGCTTTCAAATATTCAGGAGGTTATTTTTTCTAACAAGGCTTTTATTGAACCGCTTTACGCCTCTGTAATCCCCTTATATAAAGATGTTTTTGCCCGAATGAGTCCAACTGAGCAGCAGGCATTTTTGCAAGTGTTAAATAATGGAATCAGTTATGCCGACACATTTAATCTTGCAAAAGAAAACGAATTTTTAAAAGAGCATAACATAGCCAATAAAAAAGGAAAGATGGCTGCCTTTATATATCGTCGGATTTCTAAAAATCAACTGAGTGCCAAAGACTGTATCTATTGGCTGAGGAAAATTAAAGACGATCTTGCGTCTGCCGTCAAAGTTAAAAGTAATCCCGAAGATGATTTTACTATCATTACTGAAGTAAAAAACAACATTTACTTAGCGGAGGTTTTTAACTCTGAACCCATTCGTCAGAAGCTTTATCTGAAGGACAAAAACTCGTTTATCCCTTTGGGGCCTGAGGGCCAATATGTATGGCTGTCTTTTAAGGAAGAATATTGTCAAATGATGTACAACAATGGAAAAAGTGAATTATTTGTGCTACCGCTGACAGATGTTAAAAGTAAAGAGGATCTTATTTTTTATGAGACTGAAGGTAGAATTAGTCAATTGTTCTTTCATAAAGAAAATTTAATTTTGGTTTATGAAAATGGGTCTTACGAAATTATTATAAATTTTAAAAAAGATAAATCTCAAGCCAAAAGAATAAGGACAGATAAGAAACAACAACCTGTTTTAAAAGCTGATATTGTTAAAGATTTTTTATACATTAACTATCAAGATGGTAGTTCAGAACTTATATTTTTAAAGAGTCAAGAACAACAGAACAAGATTATTTCAATTGATGACGAAGTACTAAATATCATTGAACTTGAGAATGGTTACCATGTCAAATATAAAAAAGGAAAGAATTTTTATTTAGGAATATATGGCAGCCTTGTCAAAATAGTCGGTTTGCCAGATAAATACCATTATGTAGACGTTATTGAGTGGAATAATTTTTTGATTTTTTCAATCGAAAATCCTAATAATGAACCGGATTTTATCAATGAAATGTTTGAATATTGGTATGGTGCTATGGATTTGAATGCTAATATAGTAGTTGAACCAATTTACAGGAATTATTCAATCGT
>JBIPOO010000081.1:0-15594 GCA_044379045.1 Saprospira sp. | reverse complement strand
ATAGTCCTTTACAACGCCATATTTTACTGCTCTTGGTCCACCCGAATTAGTGCTTACATTACCTCCAATAAAGCAAAAAGCCCTGCTTGCTGGATCGGGAGGGTAGAAAAGCCCCAAATCTTTTACTGCATTCTGTAAATATTCAGTGATTACGCCCGGTTCTACTGTGGCTTGCAAATTTCTTTCATCAATTGAAATGATTTTATCGAATCGTTCCATCGATACAACTACTGAATCTTTCAAAGGAATAGCTCCCCCAGCCAGGCCGCTTCCTGCTCCCCTTGCGGTAATTACGATAAGCTTTTCGTTACAATATTTAAGAATTTGAGCAATTTCAGCAGTGTTTGCAGGCTTCAACACAATTGCGGGCATCGACCTTATGTCTTCAGTTTCATCGTGACTGTAATCCAGTAGATTATCCTTGATACAATAATCAGAACCTACAATTTCGCTAAAGAACTTAATATCTTTTTGATCGATGCTTTTGTACATGTCTGTCTGTTTTGAATCTACAAAAATAAAAAAGTCCCCAAACTTTTGGTTTGAGGACTTTCGAAAATATTTTATAATTTATTTTACGATGTCGGCAGAAAGAAAATATAGTTCCATGTCATTTTTTACGTTACCGTAGATTTCAACTGCTGAACTGTATCCTTTTTTTACCTCGGCAAAGTTGCTGTCGAATTTAATTTTAACAAACCCTTTTTTGCCAGGTTGAACAGGTTTTCTCGACCAATCGAGCGGCTCTGTACAAGTGCAACCACCCTGAACGAAATCAATTTTAAAGTCTTCTTTTCCTGTATTCGTAAATTCAAAAGTCAATTCTCTTGATTCTCCAAATTTGATAGCTCCGAAATTGTGTTCCTTTTTATCAAATTTAATACTGGTTAGGACTCTTTTTTTAGTTTCTGGTTCCGTTATTTTTTTTTTCGCTGGAAACAACTGTATTTTCAGTATTGCTTCCATTGTCGCCCAGAGCACCTTCTCCTTTGATAATCTTGAATTCCACGCGGCGATTTAGCTGACGTCCTTCAGGGTTATCTTTTCCATCAGGATTTTCGTTTGGAGCAACCGGTTCGTTTTCACCAAATCCTTTTGGAATCATTCTCGACTTTTCAATTCCTTTTTTAGTAAGGTAATCCATTGCAGAATTAGAACGATTTTGAGAAAGTTGATCATTGTATGTGTTAGAACCATGCGCATCTGTATGTCCGCGTACTTCAACTACCATGTCAGGATGATCCTTCAGGATAGTTGCAATCATATCCAAGGTATCGGCTGCACCCTTACGGATATCAGATTTGTCATAATCGAACAGTACATTAACAAAGATTGGAGGTGGAGTGAGGTAAAGCTTTTGAACATTTTTCAAGTCGGCTTTAGCAACTGTTTTACTCTCTCCTACAAAACCCTGAAGACGTGCTTGAATACGAACATCATTGCTACGACCGATTTTAAATTCGTGACGGTTGCTGCCAACTGTAGATTCTTTTAGGATTTCATTATTAGCACCGTAAACAATTACACTTACACCACCGAGTGGCTCATTTGTTTTTTTGTTGTAAGTTTCAACAATTAGGCCCATTTCTTTAAGGGTAGTTTTATCTTCCCAAGCCATAGGGTTATCGATTGTACCGAAACGTTTTTCAAGTGCAGGACGGCGTGCATCGATATAAGTTTTGGCACCGCTTTCCCAGCCATCTTTTTTAGCTACAACTTCATATTCTTTACCTTGTTCAAGCATAAAAGTATAGTTGTTTCCGTTGGCATTGCTTTGTTCATCTACAACTTTACCAGTAGATTTTTCGATAAGTTGAACAACTGCACCATTCACAGGAGCATTACCTTTTTCCTGATCGAATACTTTAATAGCGAGTTCAACATCGCATCTTTCAGGCATCAATACAGAGAAGATATCATCGGTAGAAGTTTTCTTACCGGGTACTGAGGTTGTTCCTTCGCGGTTAGAAATGAAATAACCATAACAGTCGTCCTTGCCTTCGCGGTTGATGATAAATGCAAACTCGTCAAGGCTTGTATTAAAACCAGGACCCATATTGGTTACTTCACCCCAAGAACCTGATTTAGAGCGCTTGCTGGTGAACATATCAATACCTCCGAAGCCAGGGTGGCCGCTGGATGCAAAGTAAAGATTGTTATCGCGGCTGTCATAGAAAGGATATGAATCGTCACCTACTGAGTTTACAGCTTCGAGGTTTAGAGGTTGGCGGGTAGTTCCATCAGCATTGATTTCAGCGTACCAGATATCAAAACCGCCTTTACCACCAGGCATGTTTGAAGAGAAGAAAAGTACTTCTTTGCCATCAATTTTACCAACTGCAGGGTTCTTACAAGTGTATGAATCATTGTTAAAGTCTAGTTGAACAGGTTCACCTACAGTAGTACCATCAAAAGATGCAAAATAAATTTTACTGTTCTCAAGTACATTACCAATGAGTTTTGCACGAACAAAATAGAATTTGCTCATATCGGCACTGAAAGTAGGATAAACATTGTGCGACCCTTCTTTGTACAGTACATTTGGATTGAACTCAGTTGCTTTACCCCATTCTTTGGCATTGCCGTCATAATCGGAAGAGAAAATTCTTACATATTTTACTCTAGGGTCAGCTTTCTCAATAAAGATAATAGTATCGCTGCGAAGTGAAGAGAAAATCATTTTGTTTCTACCTACCGGGTAAGCAAAATTTTCCATCAGCGCAGAGTTAATTTCTTTGCCGGCATTTTTGATTTTCAATTCTTCTTTTGATTTTGTTCCTACAGACTGAGCCATTTTGGCACCGTCAATTTCTATGCGAGCAAGAGCTTTGTATCTGTCGGCCTCTGTACCATCATACTCATTTCTGAATTGCTCATAAACCGGAATACATTCGGCATATTTCGCATTCAATTTCATTGAATAGGCATAGTACCAACGGGCAAGTTTAAAAATACCTTCTTTGTCGGTATCTAAAACTTTTTTAAACCAGATTTCCGCATCCGTATAATCACGAAGCATCAAATAGGTAAAAGCAACATCATATGTAGCTTTGGCATCGTTTGGTTTCTTGTCATACACTTTCATATAAAGGTCTAGTGCATTCCAGGTATCGTTTTTACCAAGATTTTCATCGGCCAGGGTTTCCAATTTTTCAACTGGTTGTCCGACAGGTGGTTGTGCCCAGTTGTGTGTTAAGGCCAACATGAAAGCAAATGCAATTAAAATACAATTTTTCATTGTTTTTAAAATTATTGTGATTTATAATAATTTTATTGAATAACAAGCTTTTACAGCAAGTAATAAATTAGAAGCGAGGGTTGTAAAGAATTTCTTTTACAGCCAATTCTTTGTAAATTTTGGCAATGTAGGAAAGGCCAAATTCAAAGCCCATAGCTCTTGGATTTGTTCCGTTGAAGTTGTTATTTCCGCTAAGGCTTAGATTAGATAGATTAAAATCATAAGCAGCTCCAATTGTCAAACCTTTGAACTCGAAACCTACTCGACCGAAGGCAGCATCGCCAATACGGTAACCACCACCAAAAAGAAGATTCACATCCTTTGTACTGGTAAAGTGGTAAACAGCAACAGCCTGTGCATTCATTTCAAAGACTTTAGCCATTATTTGCATAAACATCATAGGACGAATGCTGAACTGATTGCCTAAAGAGAAGGTAGATTTAACAGAACCTATAATATTTGTAGGGAGTCTGTACTCAGTACCAAAGGTTAATTTAGGGCGTGTAAAGTGGTTAGCAGCTGCTGCTACTTCAAGTCCCCAACCAGTACCGCGGTGAGCAAGCATCAATCCACCCGAAAAATCAGGGGCACTTACTGTTGGTGAGCTTGAATTGTAGGTTATATCATCCTGGTCGACATTGCCTTCCAATTCTTCACCCCAAAGGTAATCACCCTTAGAGGAAACCTGATAAATACCTCCTTTCAAACCAAAAGATAATTTGGTTCTTCCGCGTTGTCCGAGGCCTAAGTGATAAGCCAAAGCTAATTCAGCACGCATTGTATTCAAATTACCAACTTTGTCATTGTAGAAATTAAGGCCGGCACCCAACCAGCTTTTCATTTCACGTCCGCTTTTGGGAGGAATACCCAATGCAACATCTGCATAGGCGTTAGGCGTTTTGAAACCACCAAATTTTGGATCAAGACCTGTGCCATTTAAGCCCAAACCCTGCCATTGGCTTCTGTAAATACCGCCAATGCGGAATGTTCCGGAATAATATCCTGTATAAACCGGATTGAGGTTAATGGGAGACATGTCAAACATTGTGAAGTGAATGTCCTGAGCAAAAGTTGCAGTTGCTGTTCCCATTAAAAACATGAGCATTAAACCCTTTAAGATTCTCATTGTTGCTTTAGTTTTTTAGTAAAAAATCTCTTATAAAACTTTGATTAGATGAATTTTATGCAAAAATAGAATCGTCAAAATGAAATCCTGACATTCGATTTTTATATAGTTATGGTGGTAAATATAAGTAAGTTTTTCTTATTAAGAATAAAAATCATTAAACTTTTAAACTTTTTAATTGTAAGATTTTATTAATCCTTCCTTAAATTATATTTAACATTACCTATACAAGGAATTCTCCATAGTTTTAATCTGATAAAAAAAGCTGTCCCTATGTGGAACAGCTTAGTCTTTTTATCATTTGTAATTTATTTATGGAATAATATCACTAGCATTTCTAGCTGAAATTTGTTTGGTTGTATTGAACTGTCCAATAATTCCAATTACATCAAATGGTGTTGCAGGTACTGTACTTGATGAGTAAGTGGCAGCTGTACGAGTATAAAATGTAATAGAGCCTGAACCGTCATTAACTACCAAATTTCCGCCGGCAGAACCAAAAGTAGGTCCTCCTGAAGTAATTGAGCTAATATTATCGACACGAACAAGCGTAGATTCCCATGTTTCAGAGTTGGTATTGATTTGTGCTAAAGTTGCAACTCTTGGTGTAACTGAATTACCTGTAGAAACAACGGTAGATGTAGTTGTAGCAAGTTGGCTAACTTGTAATAAACCATTAAATTCCTCAAGGGTTGCACCAGTAATATTTATTTCAACTTTGTCGCCCAGATTTAAGGTATGATTGGCTGTAAAACGAACTGTAACTCCAAAACCAAGTGAGTCTTGAATGACTGCGTTTTGAGAAACAATGTTACTGTTAGCTCTGTCTGAGATTACAATGCCTCTAATTTTTAAACTTCCGCTAACTGGTCCAGATGCTCCTGTAAATTGAGCACGAACATCTTGAATATTAGCCAAAGTTGCTCCGCTTCCACAAGGTGTTCCTCCTGTTACGTCAACGGCCGGATCTCTCAGCTGAATCTGATAAGTTGTAAATTGCCCCATAATGCCGACAACTTCTAAAGTACCACAAGGAACCGGATTAGCAGCAAAGCTTGCTGTAAAACGTGTGAATAAATCAATAGTTCCTGTGCCATCGGTTAAGTCAAGACCACCGGAATAAGTAGTAGATCCACTGATACCAGCATTCACAATTTTTACCAATGAAGATTCGTAAGTTTCCGGATTTGCCAAAAGATTAGCTACTGTTATGGTTGTAGGGGGAACTACATTGCCAGTTGATACAACAGTTACAGATCCACTTGCGATGCCTTCCAACTGCATAAGACCACTGAATTCTCCAAGTGTAGCTCCATCTAAAGGAATTTCAATCTGGTCTCCTTCATTGAAAGTATGTGCAGAGGTAAAACGCACAGTAATACCAGCGCTTGCATCCATTATTACCATATTCTGACCAACAATATTTCCTGTTGTTCGGTCTGAAATCACATAGGCATTGATTTTTGAATTTGTCGGTACAGACCCGCCAAATGCAGCACGGAGGGTAGAAATAGAAATAAGGTTACCTCCTACAGATATGGTGCAACGATTTCCGTTCAATGCATTAACGTCATCTGTGTCGCGTATATAAAGTTGAGCATCTGTGCCAAAATTGGTGTGAATGCCTACTGCTTTGCCATTACCACCTGGTGTTAGGTCTGATGCAAAAGTTGCATAACCTGAACTTCTCAATATAATAGCATTTCCGTTACAGTCCTGAATACTGCGATTCAAAGAAGAAGAAGTGACAGCATCTGAATAGGTTTGTCCGCTATCCGCCGCGGCAAATTGTACATTGTTAAGTTCAACCAGCATATTACGGTATCTTGTGCTATTTTTAATGTCAAGTATACTTACTGATTGTGGTGTTACTGTTTGATCTTTTGGCCCTCCAACAAGAAATTTCGAAAGCAATCCCTCTGGAATTCTGTCGCCTGCATCATTGATGGTTAGCTGATGATTACCTTCATAATCGCCAACATACAAATCTTTACATTTTACCCATACTTTTCTGCCTACAGGATATTCGGCGTAAAGATTACTCAATTCTATACGAATTTCAATTCCGGCACTATCGTCCTGAATGATGAGTTGTTTGAAAAAATTACCTGCTTCATCAGAGGATACAACGATGCCTTCAATAACCAAAGAATCTGTGATGAGTGTAGGTGTATTCCCAATGGTATGCAATGCCTTGATTTGGGAAATTGTTGCATTCGGAATAATAGTAGGATATTCCTCAACGGGTGGTTCGTCGAAACGCTTTTTACAGCTCTGAATGCTGCTGCCCAATAAAAGTGCTGAAAGGAGTACAGCTGTGAAGCGAATGATGTTCTTTTTCATAATATGTGTTTGATTGATATTATTTGAAATTTATAAAGCAATTAAATTGGTAAACGGTAAACTATACTTGCGAAATAATTGATTCCCAAACCATAGTTATATCGTGTAGGGAAGCTTGAAGGGTCGTTGTTCTCAAAATTGAAACGTAACTGTTCAAATCCACCAGTGAGGATATTTCTATTGTTTAGGATATTATTAACACCAATATTGACATAAATAAAGGATGTTTTTTCTCCGACTTTGACTCTGAATGATTTTCCTCCAAAGATGTCAATAGTAAAAGCATTAGGCAATTGCTCCTGAGCAAGAATAGCATCCCATTGAGCGGAGCCCGGTTCTATGAACTGCTGCTGATACTGTGGATTATTAACTGTAGATACAGCTTCAATAGTTCTTCTGTCTGGATTTACATCAACAAAATTGCGCATCGTGTAGTTAAAGTTAACATTCAGGAACCAGTATTTTGGTGAGCTGTAATTTACACCAAAATTGTAAGCCATTTGAGGTGAACCTGCTACATAAGCATTTTTCATGTAGGCTGTTTTAGAATTTACAACTGTATTGGGGTCATTGTCTAGATAAACCTTGATATCGGGTCGAGATGTATAGATAAACTCACCGATTGCTGCAACTGCATTTAGTTTTAGACCGGGCATCACTTCAAACTGACCTGCAAGCTCAATACCCATGTGTTGTTTATCAACATTGGTCATTACAAAATTCACAAAACCACTTTGGACTGCTCCGTCTTCGCCAACAAAGGCACTCTCTGAGTAGAAATTACGGTTGTAGTAATCATTTAAGAAACGTGTGAAATATCCTGCAACACGGGCTTTAACTTTTGGTGCACTCAGTATATAACCTGCTTCTGTACCGTAAACGGTCACATTACTAATGCCATCAACCAATTGGTCTCTGAAACTTGCAGATACATAGGCGTCGCGGAAATAGGGTGCGCGGGTTCCATAGTTTGCATTAGCAAATAAATAGTTGCGGCCATTGATTTTGTAAGTTGCTCCTCCTTTGAAGCTGTAGTTCAGAGAACTGAAAGCACCCCCTTTGCCTAAAGAATTGTCGGGGAAGCGGCCGTTTCTTACATTGCCTTCTCTCCAGAATCTGGTGAACAACAATTCAGCAGCAGCAAAAGCTTCAATTTTACCAAAGCGGAATAACGATTGTCCCCAAGCTGAGGCATTCTGAATATGAGAGAAATAATCATAACCAAATTTGTCACCTTTTCTAACGATTCCATTCGGGTTATCGAGATTGTTTTGAGCGAAATTCGGGTTTCCTGCTGAGTCTCTTTCTGCAAATTGATCAACATCAATCCAATAATCTGCACCCAGTAAATCATCTACTACTTTATAGTTGTGACCAATGAAATATTGCCCTTTTACGCCTCCGTTCAAAGTAAGTGCATCGCTGACAAAATTACGGTAAATTGTATTGAAAGAATATTGTTTTACATCGTAACGGCGTTCTTCAATAATGTAACGTGCGCGGGTTTCTGTTCCTGAAAAATTCTCGTCAACACTGCTTCTGTTGGCCGAAAACATTCCATCCCAGTCTACCTGCAAAAGATCGGGATTTGAAACTAACTGATCACGAAGTTGAGAAGCTACCGTACTGTCGGTATCATCGAAATAACTAGGCCATTTTCTGTAGTATTCAGGACGTGGATCGGGGGCATTATACCAATTGAGTGCAGTGCTGCCGTTTGTTCCAAACTGATAACCTAAAGAGGTGCTCAGATTTTGTTTTTCGTTGATATCCCAATCATGTGTTAATATAAAAACCGGGATGTGTGTGGATGAGTAACGGCTATTACGCATGACGCGTCCGCTGCCATCTTCTTTTGTTTGCCAGCCCCAGGCCGGATTGTAAAAATAGCCATTTTTGCCATAAGCATCACGCGCTATTTCCTGTTGTTCCATAGTAATAGGGCTATTAGCACCTCTTACACGGGGTGAACCGAAAATCGAAAGATTCAGACTATGGCTTTTGTTGAATCTTTTTTCAGCTGCGGCAAAATAGGAGGCTGCGCTGTAATATGAACCCGGAATCTGTGCTTGCTCAGCACCCCTGAAGGAGCCTGATATTGAAAATGCCCATCCGTTTTTCATCATGCCTGTAGAGTAAATGAACATTGGTCTGTAAACATAAGACCTGTTTGAAACTGCAACACCTGCTCTGAATTGTTTCCATTGTGCAGAGGCGCGTACATCCATTTGAGTGGCGCCGCCGGGACCACCGAAGGTATAATCGGTAGCGCCCAGACCAATAGTATTGTCTCGGCTACGGAAAGCGTCGTTTAGTCCACCCCAAAGAGTCCAGCTTGCTCTACCATTTTCCAATGAGTTCATTGGTATACCATTAATATATACGGTAGAGTATTCAGAATCGTAACCCCTGATACTGAAACGCATGGCACCAAAGGCAAAGGCTGCAGTGTTAAAAAATACATCTCGCGAGGAAGTTAATACCCCCGAAACATTTTGAGTGCCACCTGCGTCGTTTAATTCAGCGTCAGAAAGTGATACGGAAGGAATGAGCTCCTCGCTGGAAAGTTGGTCGACGCCATCCTCAATACTAAGAACTACTGTTCCAATTTGTTTGGTTTCGGAGTCTGCAAGGTTAACACTTACAAAATTCAATTTCCACTGTTCTTTTTTGAAGACCAGTTTGTAGGTGCCTGAACTTAGATTGTTGAATGTAAAATTTCCTTCAGCATCTGATAATGTCATCAATTCGCTGCCTTCAATTCTTACGTCAACTGACCCGATGGGCTCTCCATTTGCATTGAGTACCTTCCCACTAATGCTGTTTTGGGCATTTAGTCCCAAAAACATCAGACAAAAAAGCAGGGTTAGTAAGCGTGAATTTTTAATCATAATTTGGTTTTGATAGGGTGTTTCATCACTGATCACCTTTTAATGATGGTTATTATTTAAAAACATGGCGAAGTTATAATTTTTTTAAGACAGCTGTTCTCATATGGAGACTAAATTAACAAAAAGTTATTCTTGTAAAGCAGTTTTAAATTATTTGATTTAAATGGACTTGTTTATCTTTGAGCATTGTTGGAACATAACCTTAACATTACAAACAGCCTCAGAAATGAATTTCCATAATTTTTCTACTTTTTTAACGCTCAGCATAGCTATTATTTTTGGCACTTTTTCGGCTAGTGCTCAGACTGATTACAGAGTTGCCTGCATTGGCTTTTATAATCTCGAAAATTTATTCGATACGCTTGATACGCCCGGTAAAAACGATTCGGAATTTTTGCCAAATGGAAGCAATCAGTACACAGGTTTTGTGTACAAAGACAAGTTGAAGAACCTTTCTAGAGTCATCTCTGAATTGGGCACCGAAATGACACCCGATGGCGTAGCAATTTTGGGCGTTGCGGAAATTGAAAACCGTTCTGTATTGGAAGATTTGGCAGCTCAGGCGCCTTTGAAAAACAGAAATTATAAAATTGTTCATGAAGAATCACCCGATAGCAGGGGAGTAGATGTTGCAATGCTATACAATCCTAAATATTTCAGGGAGTTATCGCACAGAGCTATTCCTGTCTTGTTGGATGATGACAAAGGAGGAAGTTACTACTCACGCGATATTTTGCATGTAACCGGTATCCTTGGCGGAGTAGACACGTTGCATGTTTTTGTAAACCACTGGCCTTCGCGCAGGGGTGGCACCTCATCTATTTCAAAAAGAAATTATGCTGCTTCGTTGTGTAAAAAGGCTATTGATTCGCTTACTGCATTGAATCCGAATGTGAAAATTTTTATAACGGGTGACTTAAATGATGACCCGGTCAACGAAAGCGTCAAAGATATTTTAAATGCAAAAGGTAAAACAAAGGAAGTAAAGCCCGGTGGCCTATTTAATCCTATGTGGAAAAAATATAAAACCGGCGATGGTACCTTGACCTACAACGACAGCTGGAATCTTTTCGATCAAACGATCTTTTCCAGCGCATTCCTTAATAAAAACCAGAAGGGCTATTTCTATCATGGTGCTGTGGTTTATAAAAAGCCATACCTTTTAAATAAAGACGGCCGTTTCAAAGGTTCACCTTTCAGAACTTATTCTTTTGGTACTTATATTGGCGGATTTTCAGACCACTTACCGGTATACAGTTTCTTTTTACAGAAAATAGTTAAGTAATTCAGAAATTTGAAATTAGAAGTACGAATTTAGTCTTGTCTTTCGGACAAGAAGAAGGTAGAAGGATGTATTTAGAATTTTATTTTTCTGAATTCATCCTTTTAATTTCTAACTTGCTAAGTTGTTTCTTTCTGTTCCAAACTCCAAAATCTTATCGATGAAATTGGCCGGACTGTAGCCATTTAAAGCACATTGATGGAAAATGCAAGTCGCAGGAGTCATCCCGGGCAGTGAATTTACTTCAATAACGATTGTTTCGGCTCTACCGTCGGCATAAATCCTGACAAAGGCATCTATACGGGCATATCCGCTAACGCCCAGGGTCTTTGCTGCCTTTTCAAGATCCTGTCGGACCTGTGACGAAATCTGTTCATGTGAAATGCCAT
The DNA here is from genome assembly GCA_044379045.1 of Saprospira sp. Lineage (GTDB taxonomy): Bacteria > Bacteroidota > Bacteroidia > Chitinophagales > Saprospiraceae > Saprospira. Next base: position 4,325 of record JBIPOO010000081.1, on the reverse strand, counting down.
TCACAGCAAAACGGGCAGGGGTAATATTCTGGCCCTCGCCTGCAAGAAATTTTTCTTCAAGTGAAAGTACTTCACCTCCGGCAAGTGTTTCAGAGGGTTCGAAAATTTCATATACAACTTCACCCTTTTCATTAAATTTGCTAAGCATGCCCCCTGTTATTTCAAGGAAATGAATTGCTTCGCCCTTTTCAATTAGTGCTTCGATCAGGGCAGTTTTTTTAATGGGGAATTCCTCTTTAGTTTTTAATTGGAGCATTTCGGCCAGATCTGCAGGAATATCTTCACTTTCTCTGAAAATTGTTTTCAAAAATGCTTGTAACTGCTTTCTGTTTTTAATTTTCTTTACAGCCGAACTACAGCCATCGTCAACAGGCTTTGCTATGAGTGGATATTTTATTTCCTGCTCTACCTTTTCAAGCACAGTCACTTCATCCTTCAAAAAATCTCCGGCATCAATCAATAGCTGATCAGTGACCGTAAAGCCTGCTTTTTTCAGCAATTGCAAAGTTTCATACTTATTAATGGTGATTGCCGCTGATGATGCATTTGAGCCATTGTATGGAATATGAAGTGCTTCAAGTTTTTGCTGGATAACACCATCCTCGCCTGGACGTCCGTGTAATGCTATAAAAACAGCATCGCACTTTTCTTTTAAGTCTTCGAAATTAATTCTGATGGGTTCAAAAATTGTTTCATTTCCGGCAAATCTCCTGGTAATGGCAGCGCACTGTTGCTGTATACCCAGTGTTACTTTGTGGCGGCTAAAATGATGAATTTTGTCGCGAATATCATCGGCATTATCTTTGAGCAAAAGATTGATCGGCAGTTGATAAAGTTCAATATTGTCTGAATCGCCAGTAAGAAAAACCGGTATGGGTTGGTATTTAATTGAACTTGACAGTTTTTCATAAATATTTCTTCCACTTTCGACAGAGATATGCCGCTCGGAACTGTATCCCCCGAGCATAACTGCAACGTTTATTTTTTGTATTTTTAAAGTGTTTTTGGCAGCATGTTGTGTATGAAAATCTTTTAACTTTCCGTCATAACGATGCAGTTTCGTACTGTTTCTGACACGTTCCTGCAAAGATGTACCAATAATATAGGTTAGAAAATTGCTGGGATTGAGTCCGATTTCGGCTGCCTGATGAAAGAAAAAAGAGGAGGGCAGCATTCCCGATGTAGTATTCGGATCGTTTAGTATAATAGTTCCGTCATGCTTTATGAAACCATCAATTCGGGCATAAACATTAAATTCAAGAAAGCGGAAAAGACGCTCACATTCTTTGCGAATTGCCTCGATCTGATCTTCTGGCAAATCAATGGGTGTGATTTTCCTGGAGAGCCCGGCCAAATATTTGGAACGATAGTCGAAAACTTCTTTTCCTTTCAGAATTTCTGTTGGAGGCAATGCAATTGCTTCACCGTTTTCGCTCTGAATTACGACACATGAAAATTCTCTCCCTTCAATAAAACCTTCCAATACAACACGTTGCTCGCTATGATGCCCTTCGAGCTGAAGTACTCCTGAGCCGTTCTTGCCGAAATAATTGTTTAAATAATGCAACAACTTTTCCGGATGATAGATAATTTCGATAATCCCGCCCAATTTTGGTTCAGAAACGGTCATTGGAAAACCGATTCCATAACGAATATCAGTCCAGTCGCGCAGTATTTGAATTTTTTCTTCCTCAGTAAAATTCAACCATTCAGTGCTATGGATGGTTTTAATAAAAAATGCAGCATCGATGGATGTTTCCAGCTGCTCAAATTGGTGAACAATTGAAACACCTATAGATGAACCCTGATTGGCGGGTCTGACAACCAAGGGTAATTTGATATGTTCAACAGCTTCGCGGAGCAATAATGTTCTCACGGGTGCACAAAGCCAATCTCTTCTTTGTAAAATCTGCATTTCAGGGCTGTGAAAACCACCGGCATTCATTATCTTTTTCTGAAATGATTTGTCCATGCCAATGCTGCTAGCCCTAATGCCTGAACCACTGTATGGAATGTTCAAACTTTCGAGCATGCCCTGCAACTGACCATCTTCACCCCATTCGCCATGCAGTGCCAAGAAAGCAAAATCGATTAAATTGGGCAATTCATCAATCTTGAGTTGTTTACCTATTGTTGAAACTAGCTCCTTGATTTGGCTATCACTCAGGTTTTCTATACTTTCGGCATAAATTTGAAATCTGTGTTCACTTTCGGGTAAAAAACCCACTGGAGGGTAAAAATCTCGAATGGTACCTTTGTACAAATATTGCCAATCCAATAGTAAGAGATTGCCAACACTGTCCACAAAAATTGGAACTGGTTGAAATAAACTTTTATCAAGATTGTCATAAACAGTTCGTCCGCCTGCAAATGAAATTTCACGTTCCCTTGAGCTGCCGCCAAAAAATATACCGATGCGCATAAATTGTCTATTCCTTTTTCGAATTTCTAATAAGTTTGCAAAGATAGTAATTTTAAGATTTGTCTTTTAATAATAGTTATAAGTATCGAAAATTGTACTTTTGGACTAACATTACCTCATTAACCATTAACCATTGCCCCATTAACCATTAACCATTGCCCCATTAACCATTAACCATTACCTCATTAACCATTAACCATTGCCCCATTAACCATTACCTCATTAACCATTAACCATTACCTCATTAACCATTAACCATTACCTCATTAACCATTAACCATTACCTCATTAACCATTAACCATTACCTCATTAACCATTAAAAATTTCCCCATTAACCATTAAAAATTGCCCCATTACCCCATTAACCAATAACCATTACCTCATTAACCATTAACCATTAAAAATTGCCTCATTAACCATTAAACAATTCAACTATGTTAATGCCATTTCACCTTGCCGTTCCGGTTAAAGATTTGAACGAAACCAGAGTTTTTTATAGAGATATTTTAGGATTGGAAGAGGGTAGAAGCTCTGAGACCTGGGTTGATTTTAATTTCTACGGACATCAATTTGTAATTCACCTAAAACCTGAGTTTTTCAAAAAATCTAATGTTTACAGTAATCCGGTTGATGGACACAATGTGCCAGTACCTCATTTTGGAGTTGTACTTGACTGGGAAGCTTGGTTAGAACTTGTTGAAAGGCTTAAATTTTATAAGGTCAAGTTTGGTATTGAGCCCTATATCCGATTCAAGGGACAGGTAGGAGAGCAGGGAACTATGTTTTTTTATGATCCTTCGGGAAATGCCCTTGAGTTTAAAGCATTCAAAGATATCTCATTGCTATTTGCCAAATGAAAGCGTATCAAATTAACAGCAAACAGCTTATAAATTTTAAAATTCAGTGGATTATTCAATAAAAAGCAATTAACTTTGCAGCCCGAAATTTATAAGATTATTAACTGTATGTAAAATTGATTATCCCCCCTATGCGTTTAACTATAATATTATCAATCGTTTTTGCTATTATAAGCAGCGGCATTAGTGCACAAAAAAGTCTGAAAATAGCTGAGAAGGCCCATAAAGCAGGCGATTACTATTCAGCTGTTGAATTCTATGAGATGGCTTTCAAAGATAAAAAATTTGAAAAGCTAAAATCGAAAGCAACACATTATTTTAAATATGCAGAGTCTTGCCGTTTCAGTCATAACTTCGCAAAAGCCGAAACTTACTACAAAAAAGTTGTTGAAAGTAATGAAAATAAATCAAAATTTCATACACTCGACTTCTGGTATGCTTACACCTTAAAGCATAATGCAAAATACCAGGAAGCTAAGGATGAATTTGAAAAATTTCTGGATCAGAAGGATCCCAGCAAAGAGCACTTGGCATTGGAAAGGATGGCAAAGCAGGAAATAAAATCCTGTATCCTGGCTTTAGAAATTTATCAGCATCCGATTGAGGGTGTTTCAGTTGAAAATGTCGGCGATAATGTCAATACAAAGTTTTCAGATTTTGCTCCGCATTTGGTTGATGGTGATTTATACTACTCTTCATTGAAATTCGAAGCACAGGCTCAACGCAGAGCCGGAGTCGATGACCCAACTGAAAAACACCTTTATGGCAAACTGATGGTAGCAAGAGAAGGAGGTAAGAAAAAAGGTAATCTGCTTACTAACTTGAATCAAAAGTATCAAAATATAGGTAATTCGACAGTTAGCACCGATGGAAAGCGCCTCTATTACACAGTTTGCGAAAAAGACCTCAACTTTGAGTTTATTTGTAAAATTTATGTTTCGGAACGTGCAAATAAAAACAGCAATTGGGGTAAAGGCAAAGAATTGCCCTTCAATTCCAAAAAAGGCACAAATACTCATCCCAACGTTTCTTTCGACAGTACGCT
>JBIPOO010000304.1:0-4539 GCA_044379045.1 Saprospira sp. | reverse complement strand
AAACAACCGATATGAGTTGACTGCTTACCTGGCACTATCAGATTTTTACCTTGAAAATGAACAGCTTTCAAAAACTGCTGCTATGCTGCAGGAGGCCTTTGAACTCATAAAAACAAAGCCTTTAGGCCGAGAACCATTTAGCGTTAAGGCATATACTAATCTTGCGCTAATTCAAACAGAAAAAAAGCTTTATTCAGAAGCAATTCAATCTTTTGAACTTGCTGCCAAAAATGCTGATGTAAAAACAGTTGAGCCACTTTCCAGTGCAAATATGTATCGACATTATGCAAACTTACTTTTGAAGTCAGGAAAGGCCGCATTGGCATTGGAAAAAGCTGAAAAAAGCCTCAAATTCTACAACGCAATTTATAGTGCTGAGGCTAAAAATAAAGTAGATTTACTACTGCTCAAATCAGAAATTCATATTACATTAAAGGATTTAAATAATGCAGCTAACAATGCTGATGATGCGCTTAAATCGGCATTCAACAGTCCTTTGTTGCAAGGCAAGTCGCTTAAGAAAAAGGCTGAAATCTTAATTTTGCAAGCTAAGTATTCAGAGGGCGAAGCCCAGCTTCAAAAAGCTGTGGAATTGGCTCAGCAAACTTTTGGGTCGAAACATAGATTTATCGGAGAAATATATCTTGACCTTGCCGAACTATCTTTAAAGATGAATGCTGCTCAAAAAGCAATGAGTTTTGCACTCAAAGGTCAGGAATCTCTATCCTACAACAGTGCCATAAACCTCTCGCCTATTGTTTATCTTCAATTGATAAATTCTGAGCTTAAAGCTGCACTTTTGTTAAAGTCACAGAATTTATCCGGGATTGAAAAAAAGGTAAGGGACTTTTATGAACTGATAAACCGACAGCAGTTTTCAATTAGCTACAATGAGGAATTGATTAGGGCAGAAAAGCTATTATTTGAAAATCTTCTTTGGGCAAATTTTGAAAATAATAAAGAAAAAGCCTTTTACTGGGCCGAATTTTACAAATTATTACACAAAAGAGGTTTACTTCAGATTGACGAATCCTTGTCTCTGAATGATCCAGCCTTGAAGGAACTAAAGCTTCTAAAACTACAAAAGCTTCAACTTTTCCATGAATTAGAAAAAGCTATAGATCGTAAAGAAAAGCTTAAAGCCTCAAAACTTGAAAATCTTATCAGCGAGACAGATATTCGCATTGAAAAAACACTTTTACTCCTCAAAAAAAATCATTCGGAGTTTTATAATAATTTCTACGCCTTTAAAATTCCCACAGTTACAGAAATTTCTGCTAAACTGAAACAGGAAGCATTGCTCTACTTCTTTGCAACTGAGGAAAAATATTATAAATTTTTTATCGGCAGTAATAAACTGACTGCCACTGTCTTTTCAAAAAAACAACTGGACACAGAAATTGAAGCATTATTAAAACAAATCGCTTCGAAAAGCAACAAGCTCAATAGCGAAAACATATCAAAGTTAATTCTGACAGATCTGGGGGCTGTCAATGGGCTTGTGATAGCAGCAGATGGAAAAATATGGGATCTTCCTTTTGAACTTCTCAAGTACAGCAATATTCTTATTGTTGAAAAATATAATACCAGATACATCTGGTCTGCTTCCGATTTAATGAAAAATTATAGCTATGAAGGTAAAGACCTCTGTTTTTTTTCTACAAATTATAAAAAACAGCCTAATAACCGTTTCCCACATTACCAGGCACCCTACAAGGAGGCAAGAAACTGGTCTAAAAATTTGAATATCAATTATTATCGCCGTTACTTCTTCGGTGATTTTGAATACAATCAACAAGCTTCTGAGTCCTATTTTCTTAGCAAAAACATTAAGGATTTTTCGCTGTTACATCTAGCTTTTTTTAATCAGCGGGATGATTCGAATCCAATGAATAGCTCAATTCTCATGCATTTTCAGCCAGATAGTATCAGCGATGGTGTATTGCATTTAAATGAACTTTCGTCCATTCGCCTGCACTTGTCACTTGTCAGCCTCTCAAACTTTACTGACAGTTCAGGCTTCGATGACGTAGCGGCAACCTACCTTTTAGCTTTTGAAGCAACCGGCGCGGCTGCGCTTCTATACAGTTCATGGCAGGTTGATAATGCAGAATCGGCTAAATTCATGCGTGAATATTATAAAAACCTTGCTGCCGGGTTGACAAAATCTGAGGCACTCCGAAAAACCAAGCTAAGTTTCAAAAATAAAAGTCCGTATTATTGGGCTTCGTACAGACTTTATGGTCAGGACGGAACAGTTGCTTTACGTAAAAAATTCCGCTTCCCATGGTTGTGGGTGAGTATTGGTACAACAATACTCCTCATACTTGGATTATTATTACTTCGTTTTATAAAAAGAAAATAAAAGCATTTTTAATAAAAACAATGAAATACTATATCATAGTCAGTATATTTTTATTTATTTCTTTCCAAAGCTGTAACTCAACAAAAATCCCAAAATCGGAAGTCAGTTTAGAAAAAGTAGTTAAAGATACGATACCAACTCGTTTCGAGCCAGATCCATTTTCTTCTCTGCTCGAGATGGAAACTCAGTTTGGCACCATGAAAATTGAACTCTTTTTCGAAGCTGGTGAACACAGGGAAAATTTCATAAAACTTGCTAAAAATAAAGCATTAGATGCTACGCTGTTTCACAGGGTTATCAAAAATTTCATGATACAGGGTGGCGATCCCAGTACAAAAAATGCAAAAGCGGGTCAGAGAATTGGCACCAACAGCAGCGGCAAAGAAATTGCCGCCGAAATCAGCAGCCGATATTTTCACGTAAAAGGGGCATTTGCAGCTGCAAGACAGCCCGACGAAGTCAATCCTGAAAAAAAATCTTCGGGTTCACAGTTTTACATAGTACATGGAAATCCTGTCAGTACAGAAACATTGGATAAAAATGAGCGGACGCATGGCATCGTTTATGGTAAACAAAACCGTGAACTATACCGTCTTTTGGGTGGTGCGCCACAACTCGATATGAATTATACAGTCTTCGGTCGGGTTTATGAGGGCCTCAATGTGATTGACAGCATTGCAGTTTTACCCACCGACAGCTACGACCGACCTGAAAAAGACGTTAAAATTACCGTTAGAGTCATCAAAGAGTAAGGGTGAGCTAATCCTTAACTTCCCATGCAATAATGCTGCGGTCGTCACTGCATGAAATCAGGACATCATCGACCCAAAGCAGACGGTTAACTGACTTGAGATGCCCGGCATTTCGAATACTGTCGATTACCTTAAGCAGGACAAAACTGACTGCATCCCAGATTCTGATAGTTTTATCTCTGCTGGCAGTAGCAAAAAATTTCCCGTTGGGGTGATAGGCAATATCATTCACTGTAAAAAGATGCGCAGCCTGGGTTGGAAGTTCTTCGAAATTATTGTTGGAAAGCCTGATTCTCAAATAGGCATCACGACCACCACTCAGAAGATATTCGCCATCGGGACTAAAACAGAGTGAAAAAACTGAATTGTCGTGTGCGTTTTCAATTTTACGAACAAGCTCAAGATTTTGGGAGTTTAGCAAATAAATATTTGAGTCGGATGCAGCTATTGCAAGCAAATCGAGCTTAGGATGCTTCGAAATGGCACGCAGACTTTTGCTGCTCAAAACAATACTTTCGCTGGCTCTATATTTATCAATATCCCATTTTGTTAAAATTCCATCTCCACCCAAGCTCAATATTTCCTTATCATTTAAACAAAATAATGCAAAAACACCATTCTTATGATGCTGCACAGATTTGAAATTATTGCCATTTTCTAAATCAATCCAATGCAAACCTCCATACATATTACCTGCAATAAGCCAATTTTTTGATGGCAGATATACAATAGAAAAAATATTTGAATCGGTTTTAGTCAATAATCGTCCATAATCAGGCTCGTTTAAATCCCATGCGACAATCCATCCATCTCCGGCTGCTGATAGAAAAGAATTTGGTTGGATGTAACGGCTTAGCGCATATACTGCTCCATTATGCCCTACGAATTGTGCTTTTTTTAAAATATTCATTGACTGAAAGCGAAAAAAATCCGTATCGAAGATCTGCGCAAACCAGCATTTGCAGTTAGATCTGTGTTTTTAATAGCATTTCAAAACACGGATTTAGCATAAGATAATACTGACCCACACATATTTTCATCCTCAAAATACGGATATTTTACTTCGAAGAATGCGGATTATCTACGCTAAAAGTAAAACATTGTTTTGTTACTTATGCTAGCGTATTTAAATCAGTTAAGTTTTAGCGGATGCGCCTTGAGCAGTTTTCTCCCCTCTTTCAGTAGTTTTTTTGCATCTGTTCTGACAATACTGAGTAAATCGGTGTAAGGATCTGCATCGAAATCTTCATCATCTGTTTTGTCGACGAGAAAATCGGTGAGGGCCTCTATCAAGACTACATGATCGTGCCATTGCCCCAAAAGCTCTGCGGCCAGTTTAAGTCTTTTCGGATGCTTTGTAAATTCCTTTTCGGGCTGCATTAGCGCCAACATCTCGATGATGTAACAGGACTGTTTTACCCT
>JBIPOO010000303.1:0-4574 GCA_044379045.1 Saprospira sp. | reverse complement strand
ACAAACCAATTTAACTTTCTTTAGCTTTAGCTTTGTAACTAATTCATAAAGGTCGTTTACGTTTTTTTTAAATGTTAGTTTGTCAATGGGAGCTGGTGATAGTAATGAGCCGCGTTGGTCATAAAGAATAAAGTGAAATTCTTTTTCAAGTCCTTTTAATGCATCAAGCAAATAGTCGTGATTTGCACCAAACCCTCCGTGAACAAAAATTACTGTGTCATTACTTATGCTTTTTAGTTCCTTTACATAAATTCTTACACTATCGCTTGTATACATATACCATTCTTCGTAATTTTTATCCTGAGCTTTGATTGCTAGGGATATTAGAAAAGCTAAAACTAATGTAGATATGTTTCTTTTCATGATTTTTTCTGTAAGACGTTTTTATATCTAAGATTGTTACATTTATTATTTGTAGATATCTGCTTAGCGCTAACTGATTTACAGAGATGCTAATCAATGCCCCCAAAACAGATTCGGGTTATTAGTTTTGTAATGTATCCAAATTGAATTGCTTTTTTCTCCCTTTTCTTCCACTTTCTGTGGTTCTTGTTCAAAATAATCAAGCGGAAGAAGCCTGATATAGTTGTAGGTTTTGCCTTCTGAACTTGTCTCCATGTTGTACTCGCTCGATGCAGGACACTCCAAAATATAAAGATTTTTGGCCATATAATTTTCGAGATATTCCTCCTTTTTTTGCGCACTCTGATTGTTCCAGTTGGCATCGGGATTCAGAATTAGGGTTTTATCACTGACCAAGCGCTCACGAACTTCTTCAATACTCAATAGTTCTCCTTTTTCATTCATCACGTATGCATCGAAAGTCGGGTCAATCCAAAGCCATTTTTTAAGCGATTCGGAGTAAACGGAATTGATGACATGGCAATCCTGGTCAATTTTTAAACTGTCTTTGGGATAGCAAGTAACGATTCTCGATTTAATACCCATTGACAAATAGCATTCATTCAAAACCAATGCAAGTCCTCTGCAATTTAAACCTCTCTTGTCCTTTTTACAGACCTCCAGCATACTCAGTGCATTTTTGACCTCCGGATTTCCATTCATTCCATCATGCGGAACTAAATCATGTATCCAATGCATGAGATTTAAAATTTGCAACAGGTCTGAACCCTGTCCGGCAATGCTGTCCAGATTGAATCCTTTGCGCAATGCCACAAGGTTTGGATTGTCACTTGCTTGATAGCTGAATGCCGGAAATGATCTGTTGTCTGCGCTATTGTATTTATCAGCTCTTTTCAAAATATCAAGGTAATCCCCAGTGGTCTTCAGTTTTTTATTGAGTTCCAGAAATTCTTTCTCGTTTCGGATATTGTCTAGGTCTGTATCAATTTGTACATGTCGGTAATCATTATACCCTGCGTCAATTGCTTTTTTCAAATTGCTTATGGCCAATTTCTTATCATTCGAAATAGCGTAAATACAAGATAAATTATAATAAATATTGCTTAGCAAATAGGCGTGCTGCTTTTTCTCATCAGCAGCTAATTTTTCAAACATCGACAGGTATTCAGAGAGCAATGCATTGTATGCCTTAAGATCTTTCTTTTCATAGGCGGCCTCAAAGTCATTTCCTTTTTGTTGAATAAATTCCTCCATCTGTCGAGATACAGAAATTTGTGCAAGGAGCAGTTGAGAATTGAAAAATAACGAGATCAAAAGGATTATTAGATTTTTCATTTTTGTTGCTTGGTTTAATTTGCTATAATATGTTTTGAAAAAATTATCTCACTATAATATTCCCCATAGAAGTATTCATATTTACTTTAAATTTTCCGCTGTCAGTTTTCAATTCATTTCGAGATTTTGTTGTCAGATCGGCGCGCTTAACCTTAACTTTCCCCATGCTTGTGCTCAAATCCAGCTTGCATTCTGAAATAGGATTGTTTAGTTGAACATCCATATCTCCCATACTAGAGTTTAGCAGACAATCATCTGAAATGCTGATATTTTCGCCAGATATATCACCCATAGATGTGACAAGCTTCAATTTTCCGCTTACATTTTTTATTAAAATATCTCCAAGGGCCGTTTCAATATCAATGACTCCTGTACTATTTGTGGTAGTTATATCCCCGAGCGAGCTATGAAAAACCGAACTAATGTTGTTTAACCCATCGACATCTATATCGCCTAAATCTGAATCCATTCTTACATCTACATTTTCCGGAACAATGAATTCCATTTTACTGCTCTCAGAGAGCACACTAATTCCGTTAAATTTTTGCTCTTTTCTTTGCAGATGAATGGTTAGAACAGAATCCTTCAACTCATAACTCAATTCACAATTACTTTCCTTCTTCCTTTTGTAAACACCTTTTGCCTTTAATTGATAATGGTATTTCATGGAAATGTCTGAGCGTTCAGTTCCACGAAGCTTGATATCGCATTTATCCCCTTTGAAAACCAGTTTTTTTACGCCATTGAAAAGGGTATCTACCTGTAAACTGTCATTTAGAGCAGTCCAAAACCCTGAGGATTTCTCCTTTTTGAGCAGCTTTTCAATATCGGGCAAATTATCTAAGCTAATTTTTTGCAGCTCAGTTGAATTCTTAACTTCTTCGATTTGAATCGTTTCATTTAACACATTTGGGATTGAGCTATTACTAGTGTCTTGCTCTTTTATCCAAATTATCTTATTCTGTATTGACTCCTGAGTTATATTTTTCGAGGAATCAATGTCTGCTACATTGCTGCTTTCTTCTGTTATAGATGAATTAACCTTATTAGAAATGCTGCTTTGTTTTCCGCTAAACAATAAAACATATCCTATGATTACGGATGTTACTATGGCACTCGCAATTATTATTTTTTGGGTTATAGCAGTTTTTTTAACTGTTTTCAAATTTGCAGTTGTGCTTTTTGCTTTAATCCACGAGCTTACCTCAGAAATGTCAGTTGTAACTTTCTCTTCTCGAACTGCTTTAAACAGCTGGTTTAATTTTTCTTCCGGTTTCATAGTATTCTGTTTATTTTTCAACGAGGTTCATCAATTCAGCCAATTGTTTTCTACCGCGACTAAGGCGTTGCTTCACTGCCGATTCGCTCAAATCTTTTATGCACATGATTTCTTTGATGGAGAAGCCCGATATCTCAAAAAGTATGATGCACTCTCTGGTAATACTATCTAGTTTGCCCAACTGCCGATAGAGTTCTTTAATTTCCAGTTCCAGTTCGGCACTTTTAGCATCCGATTCAATATGGCTGAATTTTTCGCTAAAATCGCCTACAAAGTCAGGCGTGTTTTTTCTTCGATGATTTGATAAAACACGGACAGCTGTGCCAAATAAAAAATGAAGAAAGGCTTCTTTAGACTTTATTTGGTTAAATTTTTCAAAGGCAATCAAAAGAGTGTCGTGCATCAAGTCCCTGAATTCAAGCTCTCCGTATGCACGTGCCTTACAAAAACGTTCGAAACGCTCGTGTACTGGCCTGTACAACAGCATAAACTGTTCTTGTTTGTTTTCTTCCATCTCAACCATATAATTACTAAGTGTAACTAGTTTGCAAAAAGTGACATGATGCTCGTGTTTTTTAAAAATAATAAAAAAAAAGCACCAGAACTAAAATGATGTTCGGGTGCTTTTTGAGTCTTTTCTTTCTTACTTTTTCAGAAGCTTCACACTGTCAGATATCTTCTCTATTTGATTTGGGTTAAAAATCAAACAAGTCGTCAAAAAATCCTTTTTTCTTTTTCTTGTGATGATACTCATTGTCTTTCGAAAACCTTTGGCGATCATCGTGACGGTCATCGTCGCGATCATCATCGTCATGATTTTTTGTATTTTTTGAGGATCGTTCTATGATTTTGTCAAGTTCTCCGCGATCGAGCCAAACACCACGACAATCGGGACAATAATCTATTTCAACACCACTGCGCTCGGTCATTACTAAATTAACATTACAATTCGGACATTTCATAAAATGAAGTTTAAATGGTTATTTTAATGATAACTTACTGATTCTTTAAGAAATAAAATGCAATTTTTAGGTATGCCTAGAAACTATGATTTACTTTTATATCCTCTACTTTCTATTAAGCTTCTTTGGCCTTTTTCCAAAAGCGGTCAGTCATGTTATTTCAACAATCGTCGCAAAAAGTTTGTTCGGAAAACATGCAATGATTTACAATAAATGTTAAACTTGTTTTTTGGTATACATTTACAATCTCCTATTACAAATATGTTCTCAGCTGTTTTCTAATCCTGTCAAATTTCATTTCTTTGAATCTCTTTGTTGTCAAAATCCAGATAATTTGAAAAACAAAAGCACCAATCAGAGTCCAAAGAATATCGTTCCAGTCAAAATGACCTCTTGTTGTTATAGTTTGTAAAATCTCCCAGGATAAAAGTCCGCTTAATGAAATTATGTTTGCTGTTATGTGTTTGTATTCATTTAACCATTTATTCGTCCGTTTCAGTTGTGGAATTAAAACTACAAACAATGCAGGTAATCCTAAAGTGCAATCGTTCTGTCTCCTGACGGAAAAGAGGAGGCATTGCCGTGTAGATAATCGTTTATGCCATCATAAGAATAAGCCGCATTCGAATTTCCAA
>JBIPOO010000080.1:0-15725 GCA_044379045.1 Saprospira sp. | reverse complement strand
TATTGACTTTTCCTTTTTCCATCTTTTATGCGACCAAAAGTACTCCAGTGCTTCTCTGATTTGCTGTTCGATTTCATTGGTAAAAATACGGCTTATTTCTTGTGGTAGAAAATCACGAGGATGGTCAATTAAAAGTCAGGCACTCACATTAGGAAGCCCCCTTTTTTAAGTTAGCATTTTCTTATTTATATTTAACCCAAATCATTCTTTTTGGTCTGTTTATAGTTAAATATTCGGAGAATTACTCGGGCCATTCAAAGGGTGGAGCACAAGGGTCACATTCAAATTCCAAAGCTAAACCAAGGCAATAAGCAAGACTTTCAGCCTGTATATGCACATAAGCCAAATCAACAGCATTACTATACTCTTCGCCCATTTCATCAATTCCTTCTATGACCACTTCATAGAATTTGTCAGTACCAGTATATCTGAAAAAGATATTAGTAACACTAATTTTTTGAGCAATATCATTATCGCAGCAGCCACACCACAAGACCACTTCAGATATTTCATTCACTTCGAAAAATTCTATTGTTTTTTCGGCTTGTTCTTTAGTAATCCAGGCTAACTGATCTGCCTTGGCTTGGGTGTAGATGAAAATTAAAAGAATAATCAGGAGATTTTTCATAACTGTAAGTTTTTAAATAATTAGTAATAAGAAACGCAAATATACCATAATATAACTTAAAAAAAATTGAAATTAAATTTTTTCCCTTTTCCATCTTTTATGCGACCAAAGCCAGTATTCCGGTGCCTCTCTGATTTGCTGTTCGATTTCATTGGTAAAAATACGGCTTATTTCTTCAGGTTGATAATCCCGTGGATTTTCAATTAAAAGTCTGGCACTCACATTATAAAAACCCCTCTTAACTTTTTCGGTCTTGATAAGATAAATCGGCAAATTGTATTTTTGGGCATATTTGGCAGGGCCATGTAATACAGCAGTTTCTTTTCCGAAAAAATCAACCCAATGACATTCGCGCACATTGCTGGGGCTCTGATCAGAAATCATAATATACATTGGATGTTGATCAAAAAATTTTTCGAAATATTCAGAAGTTTCATTTATTGGTGCCATAATCGTGCCCTTATCTTTGCGACTGTTTCGGATATAATCATTGATGAGCGGATTTTTGATTGGCTTGTAAAAAACCATAGCTATTGGTTCTATCTGCAACCCGCAACCCAAGGCACCATACTCCCAGTTGTTTTGATGACTACCCACAAAGAGACAGGCAGAACCGCGCCTAAAAGGGATGTTTGGAGCTTCCGGAGTTGTGATAAAGTATCTCCTGATGGTCTCTTTATCTGAAAGGTTGATAGCCTTAATACCCTCCATGAAAATATCAGCTAAGTGCCGGTAAAATTTTTTCTCAAGCACTTTTCTTTCTTTATCAGACCATTCAGGAAAAGCAATCCCAAGATTTTTTTTGACAGTACTACGTCTGTATTTTACCAAATAGTACAAAACATAGTATAACCCATCCGATAGGAGATAAATCATCCAAAATGGAATGAGGTAAAAAACGGCAATGAAAATCCGAAACCCTAGATAGTTAATGTATTTCATGTCAATGCTTAGTAATCCATTCCTGCAATTGCAAGCATCAGACTTTCCATTCTTTGTTTCAACATAGCGCCCGAGCAGTTGAAATTGTTCACAATGATAGTGAAGGCGACATTGCGTTTGCTTTTGGTTGTAATATAACCAGTTATACTTCGAACCCTGCTCATGCTGCCACCTTTGGCATGAAGATTACCTTCCAGCAGCGTACCCTTTCCGCTGTACCTGTAAGTTCCGGTTTTCCCGGCAATGGACAGTAATTTTTTAAAATTCGGAAAGGTATTATTATCTATATGTACCTTACGCATAATTTCGGTCATAATTTTGGCGCTGACATTATTTCTGGCAGATAAGCCACTACCGTCTTCCATGTACATTCCGGAAGTTTCAATTCCTCTCGAACGCCAAAATTCACTGATAGCAGCCACACCTGCATCGAGACTTCCATCGTTTTTTAATTTTTTTCCGATAGCCTTTACATAGGCCTCGCAATACATATTTCGGCTGATTTCATTGGTATGTCTGATCAAATCGCTTAGTACTGGAGAATAGTGGCTATGAATTTTTTTTCTGGAAGCAGTTGATTTCTGGATCCTTTGTGCAATGGGTTTACCGCTAATTGAAATTCCATTGTCTTCGAGACTGTGCAGCAACCAGTCGGCAGCAAAAAATTCAGGGTCGGTAACTGCACCCATGATACTAAATATGCCTGAGCCAGCAGGAAGTGTACCTTTAATCCATGCTTCTGTAGCGTATGGAGCGGCATAAATGAAAGAATTGTCGCCACTATTCCAGTTTGCACTGCTCACTTCGTTGTAAAATTTGATATGACGCTGTTCGGGAACTACCGACTTGATTTTCGGCTGAGCACCCAGCGTAGGCACCTGTTGAAAATTGATATAATATAGATTGTCATGAAGGTTAAGTCCCATGACACCAGCACCGTAATGATTGCCCATATCCATCCACTGCCAGCTTGGAACCAGGCTGGAATACTCAAAATGACTACCATCGCCTATCACATTGCCTTTAATACTTTTGATGCCTGCTTTCTTCAACGCATTCGCAAATTCAAGTGACAGGGTATTAAGTTTTGAAGCTTCTTCCATAAAAGGAGAGCCCAGTGAGGGGTCGCCATAACCTTTAAAATATAAATTGCCATTTAGCACACCATCTTCGATATTACCATCGTATTCAATAGCCGTTTCAAATTTATAATCCTTACCCAAAACAGCCAGTATGGTTGCTGTTGTGATGGCCTTCATAGTCGATGCTGTAATGAGCGAAAGGTTCGGATTGTGCGAAGCCAAAACTTCATTTTTATCTATATCAAGTGCATAAAAAGAAACTGATGAGTACTTCATATCGGGATATTCAGCAAAGCTGTTAATAGCTTTCTGTACTTTATTTTGGGCCAATAAATTAGAACTGATCAGGAGACAAATAAATAGTAATCTCATATGGTTTGGCTTGGATTGATTTCTTAACTGTTTGTATTTTGTAAATATAAGTTGTTTTTTTTATAAATTGCAAGATAAATATGCCGCTTTAGCTGCTATTATCATAATTCCAACTTCAAAAATCTGCCCGTGTGGCTTTCCTTAACTTTCACAATTTGTTCTGGCGTTCCTTCTGCGATGATCTGCCCGCCTTTTCCACCGCCTTCGGGACCAACATCAATGATATGGTCTGCCACTTTGATAACGTCCATATTGTGCTCAATAACCAAAACTGTATTTTTTCTTTCAACCAGTTCATTCAACACATCCAGCAGCATTCTGATATCTGAAAAATGAAGACCGGTTGTTGGTTCGTCCAGAATGTAGATAGTATTTCCTGTGTCTTTCTTCGAAAGTTCCTTGGCCAGTTTTATACGCTGCGCTTCACCACCAGATAGGGTAGTAGCTGACTGCCCGAGTGTAATATAACCAAGGCCGACACTTTGCAGAGTTTCGACTTTACGGTAGATTTTGTGCATTTCTTTAAAAAACTCGGCAGCCTCATCGACCGACATGTCCAGAATCTCGCTGATGTTTTTGCCTTTGTATAAAATCTCCAGCGTTTCGCGATTGTATCGTTTGCCTTTGCAGGATTCGCATTCTACTTCCACATTTGGCAAAAACTGCATTTCAATCTCGCGCATGCCACTGCCGTCGCAGGTTTCACATCTTCCGCCCGACACATTGAAGGAAAATCTTCCGGGTTTGTAGCCACGTATTTTTGACTCCGGAGTTTCTGACAGCAGTTTTCTGATTTCATCAAAAAGTCCTACAAAGGTAACAGGGTTAGACCTTGGTGTACGGCCAATTGGTTCCTGATCAATTTCAATGACTTTATCCAATAAATCGATGCCTTCAATACTGTCGTATTCCAATGGTTTTTGTACCGAATTGTAAAAATGCTGCCGCAAAATAGGGTAGAGCGTATCATTTATCAGGGTCGATTTACCACTTCCGCTCACGCCAGTCACACAAATAAATTTACCCAATGGTATCTCAAGGTTAACATTTTTTAAATTATTGCCTCGGGCACCAGTCAGTTTCAATTTTTTACCGCTGCCTTTTCTACGTTTTTTTGGCACTTCAATCGCACTGCGCCCACTGAGGTAATCGGCTGTGATGCTCTTTTGGCGAAGGAATTCCTCTGGTGTCCCCTCTGCAACGATCTCCCCTCCAAATTTTCCTGCCTTTGGCCCTAAGTCCATCAGATAGTCGGATGCGAGCATAATGTCTTTGTCATGTTCTACAACAAGCACAGTATTGCCAATTTCGGCCAATTCGCGCAGGGCCTGAATCAGTTTTTCATTGTCGCGTTGGTGTAGACCGATGCTCGGCTCATCAAGGATATAAGTAATTCCTGTCAATTGCGACCCAATCTGCGTTGCAAGCCTGATACGCTGCGATTCACCACCCGAAAGGGTTCTTGCTGGTCTGTTCAGCGAAAGATAATCCAATCCTACATCTAGCAAAAAGCCAAGGCGCATCCGCAATTCCTTGATAATATCCTGCGAAATAGTACGCTGTCTGGCGTTCATAGCTTCCGGAGCATTTCCAATCCATTCGAAAAGTGAACGGATATCCATATTGGACAAATCTGAAATGTTTTTTTCATTCACTTTGAAAAACATGGATTCCTTTTTTAGACGACTTCCTTCACAAACCGGACAGTCAGCAATGACCATAAAGTCTTCTGCCCATTGTCTTATTTTTTCTGAGGTAGAATCGGCATAATAGCGTTTGAGCATTTTTAAAAGGCCTTCCTGTGCCAGATTGAAAGTCATGTCATCTTTACCAAAACTGACCGCCTCGAAGGAGTTGTCACCGCCGTAGAGAATTACGTTTAGCGCCTTTTCGGGAATATCTTTGATTGCGGTTGCAAAGGTAAAATTGTATTTTTTTGAAATTTCACGCAGCTGTGTGAAAATCATATTTTTGCGCACTTCTCCAAGTGGGACAATTGCCATATCATTGATATTCAGGGATCGGTCGGGAATTACCAGATTCAAGTCTACCTCATGCACGATACCGAGTCCTTTGCAGGATGGACAGGCTCCGTAAGGAGAGTTGAACGAAAAGGTATTTGGCGATGGCTCTTCGTAAGAAATTCCTGATTCTGGACACATTAAATGTCTCGAGTATTGAGAAACTTCCTCAGTGTCGTGGTCCATAAACATTACAAAACCGTTTCCGTGTTTCAATGCCAGTTTCAAAGAGGAGGTCAGGCGATCTTTTCTATCTGCACTTACGACGAGTCTGTCTACAACCAACTCAATATCATGCGTTTTATAACGGTCAATTTGCATGCCCGGAGACAAATCGATCATAAAACCATCGATGCGCATTTTGCTGAATCCTTGCTTGCGCATCTGGTCGAAAAGCTCGCGGTAATGGCCTTTGCGCCCACGAACAAGCGGAGCAAGCAACACACCTTTTTTATCTTTAAAGTTTTCGAAAATATGCTCCAGAATCTGGTCTTCGGTGTAGCGGTCCATACGTTTTCCCGTTTTATAGGAATAAGCATCGGAGGCTCGGGCAAAAAGCAGTCGAAGAAAGTCATAAATTTCTGTAACAGTGCCAACAGTTGAGCGTGGATTTTTGCTGGTAGTTTTCTGTTCGATAGCGATAACAGGACTTAAACCAGTAATTTTTTCAACGTCTGGTCGTTCCATCTCGCCAATAAACTGACGGGCATAAGCAGAAAAAGTTTCCATGTATCTTCGTTGACCTTCAGCGTAGATAGTATCGAAAGCCAAGGATGACTTCCCACTGCCGCTCACGCCGGTAACCACCACCATTTTGTTGCGCGGAATCCTAAGGTTGATATCTTTTAGATTATGAACCCTTGCTCCCCAAACATTGATATAATCCAAGTCGTTATTTGCCAGTATATTATCTTCAATTTCCATGTTTAATGCTTTAAAGTATTTGTCACGCTGTATTTAACAAGGTTAAGGTTACGATGTTTTCTTTTTCGTCAACTTTGCAAAAATACAGAATTATTGGCAGCGGTGCAAGTAGGATGTTACAAAGCACTATTTTTGTAGCAACAAATGTTATTCAACAATTATATTCGTTCATGCTTTCACTATTTTAATGCCTTCTCATATAACTTTTAAACCTAAAGCTATATATTTGCCCATTCAATGAGCTTAATTAAGTTTCACAAAACCTAAAAAATTTAATTTTCATAACTAATTTAAAATAAAAACATGAACTTCGATATCATCGTAATTGGCAGCGGTCCCGGCGGTTATGTAGCTGCTATCCGTGCTGCACAGCTTGGGTATAATGTAGCAGTTGTTGAACGCGAATCATTGGGCGGTATCTGTCTCAATTGGGGCTGTATTCCTACAAAAGCGCTGTTGAAAAGTGCGCAGGTTTTTGAATACATCAATCATGCAGCCGATTATGGCATTACGGTTTCTGAATCTAAAGCCGATTTTCCTGCTGTGGTTAAACGTAGTAGAGGTGTAGCCGATAAAATGAGCAAGGGTGTTCAATTCTTGATGAAGAAAAACAAAATTACGGTTATCATGGGTGCTGCTAAGCTCACTGCTTCTAAAAAAGTAGCTGTCACCGAGAATGGCGCTGTTAAAGAATATACTGCCAAGCATGTAATCATCGCCACTGGTGCCCGTGCACGTGAATTACCTAATCTGAAAATTGATGGTAAAAATATCATTGGTTATCGCGATGCAATGACCCTGCCTGCAATGCCAAAATCATTGGTGGTTGTTGGCTCGGGTGCTATTGGAATTGAGTTTGCTTATTTTTATCAGGCAATGGGTACCAAGGTTACTATTGTTGAATACATGGACAATATCCTGCCTCGCGAAGATCTTGACTGCTCAAAGGAGATGAAAAAAATCTATGAGAAAGCTGGCATGAAAATTATGACCGCTTCGGCAGTTACCAAAGTTACATCAGGTAAAGATGGTCAGACTGTTGAAGTAACTGACAACAAAAGCGGAGCAAAAACTGAATTGAAATGCGATATCGTACTTTCTGCTGCCGGTATCAGTCCTAATACAGAAAATCTTGGATTGGAGTCTCTTGGGGTTAAAACCACCAAAAGTGGACATATAGAAGTTGGATCTTTTTACGAAACAAACGTTCCGGGTTTTTATGCTATCGGCGATGTACTCACTACCCAGGCGCTTGCCCACGTAGCCAGTGCCGAGGGTATTACCTGTGTTGAAGCTATTGCAAACAAGGAAGGCAAATTCCACCACAAGCCAGAAGCGATTGACTATAACAACATTCCCGGCTGTACTTACTGCTGGCCCGAAATCGCCTCTGTTGGTATGACCGAGCAGGAATGCAAAGAAAAAGGCTTAGAGGTGCGTATTGGTAAGTTTCCTTTCACAGCTTCGGGTAAGGCTTCTGCTTCGGGATCGAATGCCGGATTTGTAAAACTTATTTTTGATAAAAAATATGGCGAACTGCTTGGTGGTCACATGGTTGGTGCAAACGTAACAGAAATGATTGCTGAAATCGTCGCTATTCGTAAGCTTGAAACTACCGGAATGGAACTGGTAAAAACTATCCACCCGCATCCCACAATGTCAGAAGCCGTTATGGAAGCTGCAGCTGCAGCTTACGATGAGGTGATACATTTGTAGAAAGTCAAACTAGAATAACTGAAGGGAGATGTCTTGGCGCCGAAGCTAAAGCATCGGCTTCGTTTGGTGCCGAAGCTAAAGCATCGGCTTCGTTTGGTGCCGAAGCTAAAGCATCGGATTCGTTTGGCATCAATTTTTCAAGGCTAAAGCCTTTGAAAAATAAAAAACTGATGGCTTTAGCCTCAGTTTTTTTATCCATCGAATGAGCCCTGGGTTTTAACCCGGGGCTTCTTTTGGTGCCGAAGCTAAAGCATCGGATTCGTTTGGCACCAAATTGAGGTGTGGGTTTTAACCCACGATTAACACGATATAGCCTGAAACGCCGAAGCTCAGTTGCATTGCAAAAAAAATGTAGAGATTGACGGCCGTCGGTCTCTACATTTTCATATCCCCCCACCAATAAAATCAGTATCAATCATCTCTATCCTCAACACAAACTTTCCCCACCATCCACTTTGATGAGGGCACCATTTATCCAGGCAGCTTCATCGCGGCACAGAAGATAAATTGCATTGGCAACATCCTCGGGTTTAGTGAGACGGCCGTAAGGATTTCGAAAAGTTGCGCCTGCTTTAAGATAATCAGCTCCTGGAATTCTGCGCAGGGAGGTAGTATCTGTTACGCCTGCCTGTATGATATTTGCACGGATGCCATGGGGCGCATATTCTAGCGCAATGGAACGTATAATGGCTTCTAAAGCCGCCTTAGTAGCGGACACGGCAGCATAATTTACCCAGGCTTTTTGGTTGCCCTCGCTGCTCAGGCCAATCACGCGGGCATCACTTGCAAAAAGGCTCGATTCATGTAATGCTTTTACCCAATCAATCAGACTAAGTGCCATGTTTTTCAGGGTGAGTTGAAAATCGTTGCTGTCGAGCAGAAAATCGGAATGGACATGGCTGTTTTTTTCTGCCTCCAATGCCCGGTAAAGTGGATCAAGGGTTTCATTTTCATAAGCTCTTTCGACAATAGACTGTTTGACCAATGGTTTTAGATTGCCTTTCGATACGGAATGGAGCAAAAGTCTGACGCTGTAGCCAGCTGCCTTGAGCGTTGAAAGTTGACGGCAGGCTTCATCGATTGTTGAATTATCTGCTGCATCGGCGTTCAAGGTTAAAATTTCTATGCCATGCTCAACTGAAAGTTCGCTGTAAAACTGCTCAATGGCTCTTGCTTCGGCTTTTCTGTCTCTATAAATAATATAAAGGTGCATGCCTTCAGCTGCCAGTTTTTTAGCGGTAGCGAGTCCAATTCCACCAGATCCTCCAAGAATGAGGGCAATGTATTTTTTATTAGAGAATGTCATGGAGTGAAATGTGTTGTTTTATAGACCTAAAGTTACATTAAATTATTAATAAACAAGATAAGTTGCCAAAATCGTATTAGGTTATAAATAGAGAAAACCCCCTAAGTGACCGCAGAGTATTTTTTTGTAGTTATCAAATCTGACAATCTGCATGTTTTTTAAGTAGTAAAGCGAATCAAGGTTAGAATTTTATTAATTTCCTTGAATTACATCTATTTAAAATGTTGATAATATGATATTTAACTTTATTTAACTTATCGAAAATAGGTCACCCTTACAGGGCTTAAAAACTGCTTTTGCCTCTTTTTTCTAAGAACAAATTGCTTCTCTGAAGCAAAAATGGCTCCGTTAGGAGTCGAATGTTCTAAGAAAAAATTAGATTTAATTAGAAAAAAGCCCCGTAGGGGTGACATATAGTTGTTTTTCAGCATTTTAAAATAAATATTGTATAGCTTCCAACCCATGATTCGCATTAGTAAAATACCAGTATTTTGTGAAACAAAATCTAACCCCGTTCTCAAACGGGGTCAGTATTGTCAATTATATCCGTGTTTAAAATCTTCTCTAAATGAAAAAGGTTTTCTTTATGACTACTTGTTAGATTAAAATTGCTAAGCGTACCTAATTACAACTATTTACTTAACTTTGACAAATAAGTATTTCGATTTACATGAGTGAAATAATTAATTATTACGACAAAATTGCCACTGAATATGATTCCGACAGGTTTGCTAATAGCTATGGCAAATTTATCGACCGTCAGGAAAGAAAGATTCTGAATAAATTATTGTCAAAAAAAGATGAGCTTGTTCTTGACCTTGCCTGCGGTAGTGGGCGTTTGCTGAATTACGCTGATTTCGGCGTAGATGGCAGTAAGGAAATGATCAAAATTGCCCAACAGAAATATCCCAACAAAGAGATTTTTTACTCAGATGCAAAAAAATTGCCTTTCGAAAACAATTCCCTAGATGCTATCATCAGCTTTCATTTTTTTATGCATCTCGATGAAGAAAAAATAAAAAATATTCTTGTCGAATGCAGCCGCATCCTCAAACCCGGAGGAAGACTAATCTTTGACATTCCCTCTGCGCACAGAAGAAAACTCATCGCTTACAATAAAGATGGATGGCATGGAAATCTGGCGCTGTCAAAAGCTGATATTACAAAATTACACCCAGATTTTGTTGTCAAAAGGTGCTTTGGCCTTTTGTTTTTACCGATTCACAGAATTCCAAAGAAAATCAGAATGCGCATTATTGGAGTAGATTTTCTTTTTGCAAACTCATTCCTGAAAAAATACAGTTCTTATCATGTTTACGAAATGATAAAAAAGTAATGCTGCTGAAAAATATTAAAATAAGACTGAAATTATTGCTGAGATTTTGTTGCGACTTGTGGTTGGGACATTATTTCAAAATGGCAAAAAAGGGTAGGGTAGAAGCAGATTTTAAATACAGTCTGGTTTTAACACAGGAAATTAAAAAGAACGAAAACTTCGACAGTAAAATTCAAAACCTAAAAATCGCAGCCGATAAAATTAACCTATTTGTAATCTTGCCGAATGAGATTTTTTCTTTCTGGAAAATCATTGGAAATCCGAACATTGGTTTTGCAAAAGGCAGAACTATCCGAAAGGGCAAAATTGAAACAGAAAGTGGCGGAGGATTATGTCAGGCTTCAGGAATCCTTCATCAGCTCAGTCTAATTGCCGGTTTAAAAGTTTTGGAGCGGCACAATCATTCTGTCGATATTTATACCGAGGAAAGCCGATTTTGTCCGCTGGGTTCTGATGCCACCGTAGTTTATGGTTATAAAGACCTAAGGATAAAAAACAACTTCAGTTTCCCAATAGCCTTTCAAATGCAGATCTCCGATGCTGTTTTGTCCTTAACATTACTCAGCACAGAAAAAATCAACGAAAAGAAAATCCACTTTCATATTGAAAAACTGGAAGGTAAAAAGCTGATAACTGTGAGCGATGAATCGGGAGTTTTGTATAGGTCGGAGTATTTGGAGTTAGCACAACAAGTCAGTTAAAATTTGCTAGGATAGGCTGAACTGATGTATGGTTTAGATGTCTGATATTCGTCACAAATGTTTTTGCAAATGCCTCAAAAAATCACATATCCAAATTATCCTATTCTTAATTTGGATTCCAAAATTATCATAAGAAATTGCCCTATTTAAGCTTCTGCAATAACAATTCTACTGCCTTTTTCAACTGTTCGTCTTTTCCTTTTGCTTTGTAATCGGGACTATTTTCAATGATGACATCTGGAACGGCGGGGCCATTTTCCATGTTAAGTCCCGAACTTTTTACAAACCAGCCACGGAAGGGCATACGCACATAGGAGCCATCGATGAGGTTATAAGCCCCGGTCGAAATTACAGCGCCATAAGTTGGCTTACCCACCAAAGTGCCAAGACCAAGTTCCTTATAAGCATGCGAGAAGATTTCGGCATTCGAGTAGCTGCTTTCGTTGCAGAGGGCTATGCTGGGTTTGGTCCAGGCGGCAAAGGGTAGTCGCTCGCCGTAGGGATAATAATCGCTGAATTTTTTATGCTCTTTCAGGTCTGCAGCGGCACCACGCGGAACAGTGTAGGAATGCTGACGCACACTGAGAATCGCCATCAGATAATCGGTGGTCCAACCGCCGCCATTGTAGCGCACATCAATAACAATGCCTTCTTTGCCATTACCGGCAGCCATCAGTTCACGTTCGAAACGTTCAAAGCTTTTCCAATCCATTCCCTGAATATGAATATAACCCAAACGGCCTTTAGAGTATTCATCGGTGAGTTTTTTGCGCTCGTTGACCCAGTCTTCATAAATTTGATTGGCCAGTGAAGCAGCAGGCCAGATGACGACTTCCCTTGTTTTTCCACTGTCGACTACTTCCAGCAATACTTTTTCACCCTGGGTTTCATCCATCAGCGCATCAAAATCACTGTTTGTACTAACTTTTTCACCGTTAACCGATAGTATAAATTCTCCAGGATATAATCTGCTGTCGGGCTTGGCAGCAGGGGAGCCATCGATTACTTTATTGATTTTCAAACCATTGCCAGTTGAGCTCAGTTCCACACCCAGTAAACCTGTTTTTACGGTCTGAGTCGTTTTTGGATTGTCGCCTGCATACAAACCCATATGGCTGGCATTCAATTGACCAAGCATCAGATTGAAAAAGAATTGAAAATCTTCTTTGGTAGAGGCTTTCAGGCATAAAGGTTCGTACAAAGCGCGCAGATTTTTCCAATTCTCACCGTGAAATTTAGGATCGTAAAAACCCTCATCCAGTGCGCGCCATCCTTCATTGAAAATCTGTTTCAACTCATCTGCAAGAACAATTTCCATTTTGGCACTCACAGATCTGCTTTCCGATTTAGCGTCTTTGGTTTTCAGGGCGTTCAAACTTCCGCCTGAGCTTAAATAATATAGTGTTTCACCATCAGCCGAAAGTTCAAGCGAACCCGGATTCTGTTTGCCATCCACCAATTCTTTCATTTCGGTTCCGTCCCATTTAATCTGACAAAGCGACTGAACGACCGTAAAATCTCTTCTGCCATCGCGACCATTTACATAGTAAAAAGTCTTGGCATCTGGTGAAATTCTGTACTGCGATTCATTGCCTGGATAAGCTGTTACCTGTTGCAGACGCAGATGTATATCTTTAAAATCGATTTTGACCGGGGTGACTGATTTGTCATTTTTATCCTTGTCTTTGGCCTTATCTTTTTTCTCATCTTTACTGGCGAGTTCCTCTCTTTTCCACTCCTCGCGACTTTTCAAATAATCTTCTTCGCGCAGCCAGCAGAACCAAATATCGCTGTCTCCATTGTTTCTTGTCGAAGTAAAAGCCAGTTTACGTCCATCGGCCGACCATTGCGGATTGCCATCGGGACGCGGATGCATGCTGATATTTACAGGCTTTAAAGAATCATCGGCATGGTGTATAAAGACTTCCTGATTAAAACTCAAATCGGAGCGTTCATAAGCAAGCCATTTCGAATCGGGAGACCAGCTGACATTTTCTGCAGCAGCCCAACCTTCTAGTAGTTTTCTTTCCTTTTCAAATTTTGATTGAGTTGAATCAAAATCGGCAATCCATAATTCGCCACGGCCACGACCAAAGGCTAATTTTTTGCCATCGGGTGAGAGCACAGGATTTTTTTCGTCATTGCTGTTATCTGTCAACCTTGTGGTTTTGAATTTCAAAGTTTTGAAGAGTTCTTTTTCTGTTGTATCGGCAGAACTAATGGCAAAAAGGTCATAATTTCCGAATTGGTCCGACAAATAAAGCAAGGTTTTGTCGTTGACCCACACAGGATTTCGATCGCGCGCAGCACCACTTGTTAATCGAACAGTTTTGCTGTCTTCCTTGTCATTGGCCGAAACAAAAAGCTCTCCATGCACAGAAAAGGCAATCCATTTCCCATTGGGAGAAACACTGTACTCGTCCATTTTACTGAAACTTTTCTTTTGAACAGGGTCGAAGCGATAATCGGCAGCTATGTCTACAATGATTTTTTTAGGATTTCCACCCTCGGAAGGAATGCTGTAAAAGGCATCGCTTTGCTGATAAACTATGGTTTTTCCATCGAGGCTGAGGTCGAATGACAAGATTCCGAAATCGCCACGGATAGTCGTCACTGCAGACACAGATTCAACCTTTTCGCGATTTTGGCTCAATTTCATTCGGTAGATATTATTGCGACCGCTTTGCGAACTCAGAAAATAAAGGGTTTTGTCATCTGCCCAACGAACATTGAAATCATTGCCCGCAAAGTTCGTGAGTTCAAAGTATTTATCGGTTTTGGGGAAATAAATCCAAAGATCTCTGTTGGCAGGGCCGCGATAAGCTTCGCGCTCGGCACCGCAAGTTCCTCGTACAATTGCTATTGCATTTCGGTCGGGCGAATACAAAGCTTCCATTGCCAAAGCATCGAGTTTGCGCTCGGGAGTAGAACCATTTGTCGAAACAGTATAAATTTCCAACTCTCGTTCTACCTGTGCAAAAAGTCGACGTGTTGTAAAAAGTATATTTTCATTTCCGTCCCAACTGATTGGCATATCACTGTATGAACCCCAGGTTAATTGTTTAGGAGTTCCACCTCCGGAAGCGACAATAAAAACATCGTTATTACCATTGCGGTCACTTCCAAAAGCAATGTTCTTTCCATCGGGACTCCAGATTGGACGACTTTCATAACCCTCGTGAATGGTGAGTCTCAATGCTGGTCCTCCGGATAAGGGCATCGTCCAAATATCACCCTGATAGGAAAAAGCAATTGTTTTAGCATCGGGACTGATTGCAGGTTGCATCAGCAGGGGAGATTGGGCAAAAGAAAAAATAGGGAAAAATATCAGTAGAAATCTGAAGAAGTTCATATATAGTTTGATTTTAGACTTGTCGCAAAGATATAGTTTATATGTCTAAGTCCAAAACCAAAAAAATGCAGAATAGTTGAGTAGGAGCAAAAGTTGAAAATCTTAATGAAAGAATTTTCTTATCTCACGGTTATTGAGAAAATATTCCTGAATCAATTCAGCTTTTTCCAAGCCATGATATTTTTGCCATTCGTTTTTAAAATCAATATGTGAATAAGAAGTTCTAGTATATTTATTACTACTATAAAACCTACTATCAAAATCCCTGTCAAATTCCATACCGGTAGTAAATCCATAAAATCTCGCTCCAAAAAATTTTTTATCAATTAGTCTTACATATTGCCCCGTTTCATCATAAATTTGAAGTAATTCTCTATTTATTTCAGAATTGATATTGTGAACTTCTACATGCAAATAAAAAAGCTTGTCAAGATTAATTTGACTTAGATTCCAGCAAGCTACCTCATTGTGGGTAATATCAATGGAGTGTAGGTTATTATTGGTCAGTAGAGCTACCGGAGTAGTTGTAAAATTGTTATCAGATATATTCAAAATCTCTATGGAGGGGGATAATCTCTCAAGCGCTTGCAATCTATTTCCACTAAGGTACAATTCTGTTAGATTGCTCATGTTACAAATTGAAATTGGCAATGATTCCAATAAGTTATTATTCAGATTTATATGATAAAGATGCGGCATTTCTGATAATGCAGCGGGGATATGGCTAATCTTGTTTTTGGAAATATCTAAATATTGCAATTTAGGCATATAAAAAACTGCCTCGGGAATTTCTTTTAAATTTCTTGCACTTAGGTTAAGATAATGAGTGTCCAGTAATTTAGATAACATTCTGTAATCGCGCAAATTACTTCCATGGATCAACTTCCATAAATTTTCCCAGGGTTTCAACATATGTTTAAACAAACCCAAACTTTTTGCTATTTCAAAAGCAAGTTTTTGGTTATCGGGGCAGCCGCTTTTGAGCATTTGCTGCAGTTGAGGTAAGAGTTCTTTATTATTTTTCATAGCAGTTTTTATAACTAAGTGAAATGTTATAAAGTTCCGCCGAGCGAAAAAATAATTATTTTAGTGATTATTATAACAAAAAAAACCCGCAGATGATTTCTGCGGGTTAATATTCCTATTTTTTTTTTTGATTTTTTTTCATTTCCTGCTGTTGCTTCAAAGCCTCTTCATATCGTTGTTGAAAGCCGGATTTAGGCTTTGGATTGTTTTTCCTGTGCTCCATATCTTCTTCCAGTTTCTTTTTGTTGATGATGACATTTTTCACAAGGAAGGTCTGCAAAATATTCAACACATTAGAAAACAACATATAACAGGTAAG
>JBIPOO010000302.1:0-4595 GCA_044379045.1 Saprospira sp. | reverse complement strand
ATTGATAAGACAATTATTGAAAATTCGGGAAACAAACTTAAAGCTCAAGATAAGCTCCCTCCAAAAATTCAAAAATTGCTTGGCGGAGCAAAATTTATAGAAGGGGGAACTTTTACTTCCGGCATTTTTCCTAATATATCCTTTGAAAATTGCACACAAGCCTATAAGAATGATACATCAAGCTTAAATATGATAACGCATTTACGTCGAATAACACATAGCTCATTTTATATGTGCGAGACAGAGGTAAGCAATGCGCAGTACAAGGAATTTGTCAATTGGGTAATTGATTCTATTGCGCATTCAAAATTGGGTCATTTTATTAAGATTGGCGATAAAGACTATATCGATTGGTCAAAAGAATTGGATTGGACAGCGGGAAAAGGATTGGATGGACTTTTTTTTGATAATAAAAATCTAACCGAACAAAGATCAATAGATGTCTCTAAAATAGTTTATAGCTCTGGAAGTTATTCAAATAAACCTATTTCAATTTATCCGGATACTTTGTGCTGGGTAAGAGACTTTCCTTATGCATACAATGAAGTAATGACGAAAAATTACTTTAGTAATCCTGCTTATAACGATTATCCCGTTGTTGGGGTAAGCTGGGAACAAGCTATGGCTTATTGCGACTGGAAAAATGTTCAGGTAAATAAGCTTTTACGCAAATTAGGCTATAATGAAATTAAAATTCAACTGCCAACGGAAATGCAATGGGAGTTTGCGGCAACAGTTGTGAATAATGAATCTGTCAAAGCATATTTCCCCTGGGATATTAAATATAATGCAAAATTTATAGATGAAAAATGTCGATTCAAAGCTAATTTTGGGCCTATCATAGATGAAACAGGTTTTGAAATTAAAGGTTATGCTGATGATGGAATGTTATACACCTCAAAAATAAGATCTTTTCCTGCGCATAATGGACTATACGATTTGGCTGGTAATGTTGATGAGTGGACAAATGATGAGGTAAACCCTTCAGATTTTAGTAGCTACTTGGAAGATAGATTTTTTAAACCTGGATCAGGATTTGCAAAAAAGCTTTGCGATAAAATGGGCTGGAATGTGAAAGAGGTATCTTACGAAGAATATGCAAAAAAACATGTTGAGTCTATTGTTGAGAAGAACGATGAAAAAGCTTTTTCTGAATTTTTAAAAATTGTTTTTAATCAAATTTCAGAGGATGAAAATAACACTACAGCTCCTGAACTTTTACAGAATGAAATGTATAATTTAGTCAAAGAAATGAGCATCGTAAATGATGCCAAAAGAATTGCAAAAGGCGGTTCCTGGAATTCATCCCTTGTGAATCTTGCAATTGGTTCACGGA
Organism: Saprospira sp.; assembly: GCA_044379045.1. Taxonomy (GTDB): domain Bacteria; phylum Bacteroidota; class Bacteroidia; order Chitinophagales; family Saprospiraceae; genus Saprospira. The sequence continues at coordinate 3,259 of JBIPOO010000302.1, read as the reverse complement.
GAGTCTATTCTAAAGATAAGGGTTATTCCTTTGTAGGATTCAGGATGGCTTTTTCAATAGAGAAAGATGCCAAATAATTGCATGAAATTTTTAATGATTTAAGATTTTTTTTAATGCTCCAATTACATTCTTAGGAACATGATAAAATAACATCATTGTCACTTTCAGCGGATATTTGATGGGAAGACTTAACTCCCAAAGCATCATCGCCTAATTTTCGGCATATAAAATGCCTGTATTTTTCCTCCAGCTGCGGTTTTTTCCTGCAGATCTTTATTGATTTCGCGTTGAAATTGCAGCAGATTTAGACTTAAATCCATGCTATCTCTTGTATAGAGTTTAGTAGCGCCCAGACTGTCTTGTCGAAAGGTATAGCTGTCGGGATATCGCCGTCTGAATCTGCCATACTCATGATTTTCGCCGCCATTGATATAGAGTACTGCCGATTCATTACTTCTAAGTATAGGCGGTCCCTGCCATGCAAATTCAAAAAATGGGAATGAAATACTCATCAGGGAATCGAAGCCTACAGGGAAATCAATGTAATCGGCCATTCTGACGGAGTTTTTGTATTGTCGGCCATTCAGGTCGGTCCAGCTGAAATGTGCCGAATCGATCGTTCCCGGCTGTTCGAAAATGTAGCTATATTCTGTATCATCATAGGGAAGTATCTGCCCGTTACAGCTCACCGATGCATTTTCATCGAGCACTACATAATCGCCTTTTTCTTTTTTGCAACGGAATTGGGCGATGTATCTGGTGATATCATCTTCGGCATGGTATTCTGCTCTGAAAATGCAATAAACATCTTCTATATCGACCTTGCTTAGCATGCGTTCCTTACGGCAGGCTGTAAGGGAGAGCAGGAGCAGAAAAATTGCAGCAAAGGCTGTGATTGTTTTATTATTCATAATAAATCAGCGTTAAAGTCCTGTTTCTGTTATCAAAACTAATGTTTTTGCTTTGTATTTAGGCCTTAATCATTTATTTCCAGCAGCTGCTCTTTTCCGGCTTTTTTGCCATAAAAATTCCCATCGCTTTCTTTGATGCTCTCATATTCGTCGGGGACAATCATTTTAAAAGCTTCAATGTTGAAAATGCCATAGCCCTTTTTTGTCATCACAATAAAGTTATAATTGCTATCTGTTTCGATGAAGTATTTAAAAAGCACACTAAGTTTGTTATGCTCTTCAGTAATTAAGTGAAGCCCTTTTTCGAGATCTAGCGTGTAGAATTTTCTATCATCATAGTCTCCATATTCCCAAGTATTAAAGCCTTTGATATTTTTAAGTATTGTTTTCTTGTTTTCTAAATCGTACAATTCATAGCTATTTTTCTTGAGCAGAACATATTTGCCGGAGATAATATGAATGATCTTTGAATCGTAAGGGAGAATGAGATTTAATTTAGTTTTATTCAGCGCATCTTGCTGCAGCAGGCCTTGAAAATCACCTTTTTGATCAATTAAAAGGGCCGTTTTGTCATCTTTTTGATAAACTTCCTGCAAATTGTAGGCGCTTAAAAAAATGCTGTCCTTTGCAAGGTAATAGTAATATGTCTGATTGTTATATATTATTTTATAGGATTCGATATCAAATCCTTCCAGCAAAATTTGGCCTTTCGAATTAAGAAAACCCCTTTTATTGTCATTTGTATTAAAAATATAATATTTGCTATCTGAGCCACCATTGATAGAATCAATATAGAAATTAGATAGGTCCTCATATTTGGGTGAAACCAGGATTTTTCCATCAGCATCAACCAAACCATAAAGGATTTTGTCATCATCAATCTCTGCCTTAATAATTTGTTCCGAGATGCTTACCCGCTTGAAGTTCAGATCTTCAGAAAAGGCGATTTTACCATTTTTGATGCTGCAAATATTCCAAATTTCTGCGCTATTCGTTAAAAATTGACCATTTTCGTCAGGTTGCTCAATGTGGTCATATTTTACTGGTAGTATTTCATCGGCCTGTTCATTGCATAAACCATATTTCCCATTTGTCTCCACGAGCCAGTCCTTTTTGTTCCATGAAGAAAATTGATTAAGGCTATTTTTAAAAAATAAATCTCCTTTGATGTTAATTCTATTCCACAAATTCCCCATTTTAACTTTGGCAAAACCATTGTTATCTACATCGAAAAGATAATCATATTTAGGGGCTAATACTTCCATACCTTTCATATCTACAAGCCCCCATTTGCCATTTTTCATGATTCGGACATAGCCATTTTTAGGTTCAGCAATAAAATCATATGCTAATGTTAACCAAAAGGTTCCATCTGTTTTTAGTGCGCCATATTTCAGATTTTTTCGAACTATTCCCCAGCCGTCCTTAAAATCGGCGGCATATTCATAATTCGCAGGAATCTTCCAGTTTTCAGATTCGTCCTGATAACCCCAACTCGAATCTTTTCCTACGACAATAAGGCCATCTTTTACTAGTTCAGATTTGTAATTAAACGTATTATCGCCAGTTCGGTTACTCATGACTTCTTTATTTAGTCCTTTTGGTGTGACCATAGCAGTAAGATTCTGAAAGGCCTGTGTGATTGCTAATGACATTTTGTGTCCACCCGGACTTTTTACACTTTCAATTTCGTTGTACTTATCATAGCTAACACTAATAGCGCCAATCCCCTCCAGTTCAATGTTCACTGGTTTGCCGAAGTTATTGTACCTGAAATATAAAATCCTTGAATCTTTGGTTTTACTTGATTCGTGAAACAGGGAGATTTCATTGTTTTCATCATAAACCAATTCCAGTCTATCGCCTGCACTATTTTCAACAAATATTAAATTTCCTTTTTCGTCATACTGAAACCAACTAGCACGATCATCAGAATCGTAGCTTTGTACAATTTTTTGTGTGACGGGGTGGTAAATTGCCCGAACCATCGCACCCTTATCATTGTACTTTCCGGTGAGCAGGCCACTTTGGTTATAAGTATAATGCGTTTTGTTTCCGTTGCTTTCCTGCTCCAGAATCTGACAGCTGCCGCCTTCTGCATAGCTTCTGCTACTGCTTTCTCCCTCAATACTGGACGATACATGCTTTAGATATTCCTTTCCAAGAAGGTTTATGCCATAGGTAATTTCATACAGATTTTTTATTGGCTTTGAGTCAGTAGCCTCTTCGAAGAATTTTATTTCATTAATACTGATTTTTTTCTGTTGAGCAGTGCTAAGCGTATCGTAACGATAACGGGTAAAATAATCAGCATATTTTTTGTAATTTACCAAATCGTTACTACCATA
>JBIPOO010000079.1:0-15777 GCA_044379045.1 Saprospira sp. | reverse complement strand
GATTCAACTTTTCTTTTTTGTACCTCTTTACTCGTTAATGTATACTCAAATCGGCGCTCCGCAAATGAAAGGGTAGGAAGATTGAAACGAACGTCAAAATTTTCTCCAAATTTTATATTTGTAACAATTCCAAGGTTAAAGCCCGGACCTCTTGCCGATTCCAGGATTTTGACGGTATCGTTTAAAATAAATGACCTGTCGTGTACAATTCTGTAAAATGAGTTATTGTATCCCAGCGTGATGCCAAAATAATAGGTCTTTTTATTAAATGCATTAAAGTTAAAGTTGGCACCACCGCCTCTTTGTGAAAAAGAAGTCTGACTGATAAAAGTCAAAATAAGAAACGTAATAAATGTTACTGTTTTATACCGGTGTAAATTGAACAAATACCCATTGTTAGTGCTTCGCATGTTGTATTTTTTAATCCGATTTTTTGTAATAACTCTTCAAAAACCTTACCTTCGGGAAAAGCCTGTACCGATTCGTATAGATAGGCATATGCTTTCTTATCTTTCGACGTCATTCGGCCAATTCCGGGCAAGATAGAACTGAAATAGAAATTATACAATTGTTTAATTGGAAAAACTTTAGGTTTTGAGAATTCAAGGATAACACATTTTCCGCCGGGTCTCAACACCCTTGTCATTTCCTGAAGACCTTTTTCGACATTTGCAAAATTTCTTACTCCAAATGCAACGATGACAGCATCGAAACTATTGTCTTCGAAAGGCAGATTTTCCGAATCACCCTCCTCGAGTGTCATAATTTCAGCGAGTCCCTTTTTTTTAATTTTGCCTCTGCCGATATCCAACATTTTTACTGCAATATCTATTCCGATAATTTTTTCAGGATTTAGTTGTTTTTGAGCCTCGAGTGCAAGATCTCCTGTTCCTGTTGCAACATCCAGAATTATTTTGGGTTGAATTTCCTTAAGCGCAGCAATTGCTTTTTTTCTCCAACGACGGTCAATACCGGCAGAAAGAAAATGATTGAGAAAGTCATATTTTCCCGAAATATTATTGAACATTTTTGAGACCTGCTGCTTTTTTTCAGCATCCTGTTCGTAAGGTTTAATCTCCTCTGATTTTATTTTTTCAAGACTCATTGATAATATTTATACACAGAACGAAAAAAAAACTGACTGAGACAAAGAATTTGTCGGGCGTTTGCGATATTTGCAGGCCGTTGATATAAATTGAACTCGCAAAAGTAACACGAATATCATAACAAAGGTTGAAATTGGGCCAAATGATTATCAAAACAATTAAATTTTTAGGAAGCTTTCCTGCTTTAAAAAACTGTCCAAAGACAGTCAGGCCCGAGTATGCGTTCATAGGACGTTCGAATGTGGGAAAATCTTCGCTGATAAACATGATCACAGGAATTGAAGGGCTGGCAAGAATCTCCTCTACTCCTGGCAAGACGCAACATCTAAACTTCTTTGATGTTGATGAAAAATGGCACATTGTCGACCTACCCGGCTACGGATTTGCTAAAACTCCTGGTCATGTTAGGCAATCATTCAAAAAAATGACGGATGAATATCTTTTAAAAAGAGAAAATTTGCAGTGTGCTTTCCTGCTGATTGACAGTTGTGTTCCACCGCAGGAAGCAGATCTTGCATTTGCCGACTGGTTGGGTGAAAACCAGGTACCATTCGTAATTGTTTTTACAAAAACCGATAAAAAGAAGTCACAAAAAAACGATAATTTCCTAAATGACTTCAAAAATGCAATGCTTCAGAGTTGGGCAGAATTTCCCACCTACTTTATCACTTCTTCCGAAAAAAAAACCGGCAGAGCAGAAATTCTGAATTTTATCGAAAATATTAACAAAGCATTTTACGAAAAGGCAGAATAAATCAAAACAAAATCATCCTGAGGTAAATGGTCACATATAAAAGTATTCTAAAACTTTCCTTTCCTATCATGATCGGATCAGCGGTTCAAAACCTGATCACGCTCACCGATACTTTCTTTCTGGGAAGAGTAGAAGGCAAGGAAGTAGAATATCTTGGTGCTATTGGTCTCGCCGGCGTTTTTTATCTTTTGATAACAACGATAGGATACAGTTTTACCAAAGCTGGGCAAATTATGGTTGCGCGTCGTTTGGGTGCCGATTCGAGCGAGGAGATTGGTGTAATTACACATGCAATGGTTGCTTTTTCACTCTTATTGGCCCTGGTGATGTTTATATTAATGAAATTTGGGGGCAAAGCTTTTTTTAGCATGTTTGTTAGCGACCCCGATATTTTAAGATCCTCCCTTGAATATCTGGATTACCGAAGTTACGGAGTATTTTTTAGCTACATGGGTGTAGTTGCTGTTTCCCTCTACACTGGAATTGCACGCACTAACGTTATTATTTACAATGCCCTAATTATGGGACTTACCAATGTTTTTTTTAACTATGGTCTCATATTTGGGAATCTGGGAATGCCTCAGATGGGTATTGGAGGAGCTGCGCTGGCATCTACCCTATCGGAAGTTGTAGCATTTTCTATATTCCTGATTTACATGATTTTTGATAAAAAAATAAGAGTTTATAATATATTTCAATATCCAAAAATTGATGTAAAAATTATAACAGCGCAAATAAAGCTATCTATTCCAATGATTTTGCAAACCTTTGCAAGTTTGGGTAGTTGGTTTGTATTTTTCGCATTAATAGAGCAAATGGGAAAAAATGAATTGGCCGTTTCGAATATTATCAGAACTTTTTACATGATGTTTATGATACCTGCCTGGGGCTTTTCATCCGGAATAAATACCATAGTAAGTAACCTGATTGGAAAGAAAGAACTTCGGCAAGTACTTCCGGCCATTACAAAAACCGCAATTCTCTGTTTTACCGTAACAATGGGATTGAGCCTCAGTCTAGTTGTTTTTCCCGAAACTATGCTCCATATCGTTACAGAAGATGAGAGCATATTCCCTGCAGCCAAAAATTTAATCTGGGTGCTAAATGTAATATTGGCGCTCTATTCAGTCAGCATTATCTATTTCAATGGTCTAGTTGGCACAGGAGCAACAAAAACAGCACTTTACATACAGGTTTCTTGTGTTATACTTTACATGATTTATGTATATGTTGTAATAGGCATGTTGAAATGTAGTCTTGAAATTGCCTGGATGGCAGAGGCTGTCTACATGGTTTCATCAATGATTGTATCGATACTCTATCTAAAGTCGAACCTTTGGCTGAAAGTAAAAATTTAGCATATTTACCTTCCAAAAATAGATAAATGGGCAAATACGTCAGACCCTTACCTGGACTTTTATTGTTTGCCGTACTGTTTTTTGCTTCGAACATTCAGGCTCAGGCTCAGGGAGATTGCAGCGAAAGATACAGGTCCAAAAGCTTTAATGCTATCCAGATTTTCAGAAACGTTGTTTACAGTAAAAATGCACCAAAACTAATTGCTGCTTCCTTAGGCTCTGAAACAGTCATTGGAAAAGATTTGGTAATGGATATATTTATGCCTCCGCCAACCGATACCGTTTCGGGTAGACCAGTAGTGATAATAGCGCATGGTGGCGGTTTTATTGATGTTGCATTTATGGGCGGCACCTTACTCGTTGGCACAAAGGATAATGACGATGTACAAGCGCTTTGTGATACTTTTGCCCATTGGGGCTATGTTACAGCATGTATAGAATATCGAACCGGTTTTGATGTTGCAAGTTCAAGCTCTATTAAGAGAGCCGTCTGGCGCGGTGCGCAGGATATGAGCGCTGCAATACGTTTTTTTAGAAAAAATTCAGTCTGGTTTAACATTGACCCTGACAGAATTTTTATTGGCGGAAGCAGTGCTGGTGCGTTTTGTGCGATCCACAGTACTTTTGCAGATAACAATGAAAGAATACCTGAAACGTTTCAACAATCAATTTTTATGGCAGATCTGGGTGCTATGCACAGCAGGCCTGTGGTTGAACTAACAGGTTTTAATCCATTTACCGGAAATAATACAGCAGCGAATAATGTTGATTCTCTGCCGACTGCCCTTGTATCCTATTGGGGGGCAATCGCCGACACAGCATTTTTTGCAGGAAACAACAAGGCGCCGATGAGAATGTTTCATGGAACATCCGATCCTGTGGTAAGCGCCCAATGCGCGCAGCCATTTGCTTCGGTTGTATTGGCTGCCCCTATTTGTTGTGGCTCTGAGATCATGAACATTGCACTCAACAGTAGAAATATTCCTCATCAGCTCAGTCTGGAACCCGGACAAGGACACGAGTATTGGGGCGCTTTAAATGGTAGTTGGCAGCCCAATAGTCCAAATAATTTCTGGCTACCTATTATCGAATCAACTGCCACTTTTTTCTACGATTATATGCGCCCTAGCACTCCGCAAATAGTGGGTCCCAGTGTCTGTGCACCCAATACGATATACAATTTTAGTATTACGAACCCTCAGCCCGGTTCAGATTATTGCTGGGAAATTACATCGGGTAACATTGTTTCGGCCAATGTTAATGCATCAACAATAGATGTTATTTTCAATTCCGGGCAAATAGCTGCCAATGTCAAATGCAGTGAAAGAGATAAGGCAGATGTACTCAGTCTGCAAAGGATTAAAGGTGTGAATATCGGAAATACTGTAGGAACGAAATATAGCGCAAGTATCAAAAACAACTTTAAAATTTTTCCTAATCCAACAGAATCAAGCTTTAATTTCGAATTGGAAGACTCAGAAATATACAGCGGATTACTTATTATTACAGATTTATTGGGTAAAGAACTCATGATTATTGAAATTGATAAAAAAATCACAGCGCTTTCTTTGCAAAATCAGTGTTCGGGTAATTATCTTGTGCGATACATTAACGGAAAAACTATTCAGAATAGCATTTTAACCATCAGATAATGATAGCAATTGAAGGAATGAAATTTTATGCTTTTCATGGCTATTATCCACAAGAACAGCTTATTGGCACTGAATTTTTGGTCGATGTCTATGTTGAGGTAAACATTTCAAAGGCCGGAAACAGCGATCAACTTAGCGACACAGTCAACTATGAAACGATCTACAGAATTGTAAAGGCGGAGATGTCAAAAAAATCAAAGTTGATTGAACATGTTGCACAAAGAATCATTTTTAAAATAAAATCATTTTATGCCCACATAGAAGGACTAAAAGTAAGAATTTCAAAATTAAATCCTCCATTGGGTAATCCTGTCGCAAGAACCTTTGTAGAATTGCATGAAAATTACCGAAAACAATGTGGAAAATGCAAAAAGGAAATTCTTGTGCAGTTTGATGGAGATTGTTGGGAAAAACATGGGAGGCTTTTTCCTGAAAGAAAAGCTAATTTGCTCAGTAATTTTGGCAACAATCTTTGCCAGCAATGTATTGAACCCTATCTCATTCCAAAATCAGATTCCGATGCAGAAAATTAATTTACTTTAAAATTTGGAACACTAATTGCCATTGATAACAAAAGAAACAATCACTTCTAAAAACTTTGAAATTATGCTTAAGAAAATCACTTTATTCACGGCTTGCATTATGCTGACGCTAACTTTCAGCGGATGTGAAACCTTACAGGGCGTTTTAGGAACTGCCCTCAATGGTACTACAGATAATCTTACGAACGACCAGGTGGCTGGTGGCCTCAAAGATGCGCTGAAACAGGGCGTAACAAAAGGTGTAAATACTTTATCGGCTCGCGACGGTTTTTTCAAAAATATGGCTGTAAAAATTCTTTTCCCACCAGAGGCTCAAAAAGTAGAGCAAAAACTAAGAGCTTTGGGATTCAATGGTATGGTTGATAACGCTGTTGAAAAATTAAATCGCGCTGCCGAGGATGCAGCTCTTGGCGCCAAAGATATTTTTGTTGAAGCTATCGTTGGAATGACAGTCACCGATGCAATGAATATTTTGATGGGTGAAAAAAATGCCTGTACAAACTACCTTAAAAAGACTACTTCTGCTGCGCTTTATCAAAAAATGAATCCGGTTATCAAAAACTCCTTGAGTAAGGTAGGTGCGCTCACAGCATGGAACGAAGTTGTTACGAGATATAATCAAATACCTTTGATTGAAAAAGTTAACCCAAATCTCGACGACCATGTCACTAAAAAGGCGATCGACGGAGTCTTTATGATGGTAGAGAAAGAAGAGGGAGAAATAAGAAAGAATCCCCTTTCGAGAGGTACAGAGCTTATGAAAAAAGTATTTGCAAAACAAGATAAATAGTCTTGCTTTATCAATATCAAAAAAAGGCTGCGAAATTTTAATCGCAGCCTTTTTTTGTATTTATAGTTTTGTATAATCGGATTGATTATTGTTTAAGTTATCATCCGAAGTTTCAGCGCTGACAATACCATATTTTTCGGAAAGTTCAGCACGATACAAATCGGCATAATTACCAACACGAAGCAATAGTGAAAGAGATTCTGCTTTATCCATCCCATCAGCTTCTCTGATTACCTTAATGTAAATATTATCCTGAAAAACAGTAAATGCAACTCCAAAAAGGGTATCATTTATCTCAAGCATATTGGCAAATAGCGCATTTTTTATATTTTCATCGGCGGGTACCGGAAAAATAGGTGACATAACCTGATAATAAGCTCTGTTTTCGGCCTCAATCATCCAGAGATCGACCCATACGATTGTTTCTCCTTTTTTTAGATTCCACTGTCCTGGATTCTCACCTCTGCAATCGGCAGGATTGACACCAAGTTCAGCAATTCCACTTTCAACTACATCGTAAAATGACTGCAATTCCATAATTTTTTTTGATTATAATTTAAAAAATGAATTTATCTGATATTTACATAATGCTGCCAAGATACGGATTCAAAATCATTTTGAAAGGAAAAAACCTGTCTTTCTGTTATTTTTTTATCAGTTGAAAACGATTCCAGCACTAGCTCGTGTCCTTTAGAACTTTGTTGCCAGATGAGTCTTTCATTTCTTAGTGTGTCAGAACTAATTTTATCGTTATTCATCAGAATATCCAGCAGCCAGCTTAAATTACAGCGATTGCTTTGCGAATCTTCGAAAGTAAATACTTTTTCATTGTTAAGGTTTGCGGAAAACTGCTCACAAAAATTATGATCAGATTTATTTCCAAATGTTAGCGCTGTATTATTTTTTTCAAAATTGCCCAAGTATTGAAACTGATAACTATACAGTTTTTTACTTATAAGCGGCATAAAGGCTGAATAATGCAGCTGAGGTCTGATGAATTCATCCCAGTTTAGACTAACTTCAAAGACAGGTATTTCTGCTTCAATAAAGACATTTTTTGCATCTGAAATTTTACTGATTTTTTGAAAAAGATTCAGTGAGCCCGTGGCCTGTCTTTTGGTTCCGAAAAAATTTTGTGATGTAAGCAGAAATTTTTCCATTTTACTGGTCCTTATTTGAAATAATATTTAATAATGCATTTAAAATCAAGGCAATAGTTAATTAATTAAAAATTCTGCCCGATTTAAAACACTATATTATTCAAAAAACAGGAAACCGCCAATTATTAAGCAGCTTAATTTCAAAAATTAAGTTCAAAAAAAATATTTTTACTCATAAAACTCTTTTTTTCAATATCTTAAACAAGGCATAAGTTAAGGATGCCAAACTAATTCCAAGCAATGCTCCAACTATAACATCGCTGGGATAATGTACGCCCACATATACCTGGGCAAAAGCAATGGAAAATGCCCAAAAAAAGGATAAAACACCAAGTAGATATCGTTTTGTTTTATATGTTGATATGAGTGGGACCAGTATCAGCACAAAAAGCTGAGCCAGGGCAAAGTGATTGGCTGCATGTGAAGAAGCAAAACTAAAGCCATTGCCACATTCCACACGTTTTATGACAGCATCGGCCAGCATAATTTCATTACATGGTCTTGTTCTGGCCACAGATTTTTTGATTAACTCGCTGTTGATTTTATCAGTCAAAAAAACAGTCAACACAAAAAGTAAAATCATGCCGATCGATTGCTTTTTGAGCTTAAAAATCAAAAAGCCAAGTACCAAAATATACAGGGGAATCCAAAAGAATTTACTTCTGAAAAGTGGTAGCAAAAAATCAAAAAAAGGATTACTTAGGTCCTGATTGATAAGACCAAAAATCAAAATATCGAATTGCAATAAATTGTCTAACATAAGTTTGCAATAAGAATCAATCGGTCGGATGCGGCAGGGTCGAATGGCTCGAGTGCGTAATTTCCAAATACTTTTTTAATCCCGAAACCTGCAGCAGCAAACATACGCTCAAAATCTTTCAATTCGAAAGCATTGACCATTTCCCTGAAAAAATAATCATTGCCAAGATCGCTGAAGCGGATTTCTTTGATGATTTTTCTATTTTCTACAAAACGCTTTATCTCGAAACGAATACCCTGAATTTCTTTAATCTCAGCCAAAACGAGCTTGTTAATGATTTTAACTGCATTCATAAAATCGAGCACAAAAATTCCATCATCAGGCTTCAGGTTATGACGAACAGCATTCAATACCGAAAGATTTTCTGTTTCATTTTCAAAGTATCCAAAGCTGGTAAAAAGATTAAAAATTGCGTCGAACTGCATTTTAGGCAGCGGTTGGCGCATATCTTGCACAACAAAACTTAATCCTTCTGTGGCAGACTGATTGGCCAATTGAATACTTTCCGGAGCTAAGTCGGCACCTGTTACTTTGAAGCCTTTGCTATGAAGATAGATGGAATGCCGCCCTTTTCCACAGGCTAAATCCAATATTGAGCTTTGTTGAGGTATTTTTAATTCATTCAGCAGATTATCCAAAAAAAACTTGGCTTCCGACTCATCGCGGTGCTGATAAAGTATATGATAGTAAGGAGAATCGAACCAGGACTCGAACCAAGCCATAAGCAATTTTTTAACCGATTGGGAAAGAAAAAAAGAGAGGAACCAATCAGCGATTCCTCTCAATAATTATTATTTTACATCAAGAATTTGATAGGCTTTTCCATTGTCCCAAAAACCGTTGGGTACAAATTTCACCTTAGGATTTTTAGAAATCAGTTCAGGACGCATTGCAAAAGACATTTTGAAACTGCCTTCTTTGGCATTGCCACTTTCGCTATCGACCAATTGTTTCAAAAGTTCGCTGTTTGCATCCAAAATTACTAAATCGAAAGCGCTTGCAGAAATTTGACCTTTTTCTACTTTTTCTAGCTTGCATTTAAATGTTTGGGTCAGGGCTGCAGGTATGTATTCCGTTACTTTTACATCTGCTGTGAAATTCGATTCTGACTTTTTGACAAAATTCATTTTGATATAATCCCAGCTAGGTAGCTGACGGTGATGCCAATTCATGACCACAGTACCATTGTATAGGAGGATAACGCCAGGGCTGGAACGTATGATTGTTTTTACTAATTTCTCATCACTTTGAAGGAAAGGAAAAGCGAAGCCCATATCCTTTTGGAAAAGTTCAAGATCATCTTTCTCGTCAGCATTCCTATTCGTATCATGTATGTGATGATACATGGCAACTGTCCCAATGCCATCTTTCTTGGCAGCATCGGTGAGTACTTTCACTTTTTTCCAGGGACCTTTGTAAGATGGGTCAATTTCATCGGCTACTACCCATAAAGCATAACCATGCGTTGCAAATACCTGTTGTTTCGAGGCATCCATTTCTTTAATTTTAGAATCGCAGCCTTTATCTATTGTCTGTTCCTTAGTTAAAGCTGATTGTACTTCCCATACAGCAACTGAGTCTTTTGCACCGGCAGGCAAAGTTTTTTCCAGCCATATATAAGGGTGTTTGGCCATTTCAGACCCATCAATAATTTTTGATTGCCCTGTAATGCTATTTTTATAGGTAAAAAGTTGTTTTTTGACTGTGGGATTTGCATCACACTCGGCACGTGCCAGTGCAAGGTTGGTACCAATTCTAAATGGTCTGAAATCAACCATTGGCAGACCAAAAAAGAAATTCATATAACAGAAAATGGTCACAGCAATTGTAAAAAATGTAGTAAGAATGTCTCTCCAGCTTATCTTCCCTATTTTAGCATCTGCACTGATGAGGAATTTCAAATCTTTGGTTCTTAGAAAAATAAAGATTGACATTCCTGTGAGAATAATATCTTTCATGAATGTTTCAATAGGTAACAGTTTCATAAAATCGCCAAAGCAACCGCAGTCTGAAACCTTTATGCTCGTTACTTTAAATTCCTGCCATTTTCCAAAATCAAAAAAGCCTATACCCTCGGGCAAATATCCGGTTAGATAATTGTATCCAGTAAGGAAGGTGAAAAATAACATCATCAGTAAATTGAGACTTGTTGTCCAACGCTTTCCATGTCCAAGAATCAGATTAATACCCAATACAATTTCCATCACAATCATCACGAGCGCAAAGGGCAATGCATAGGGTTTCATAAATGATAAGACAGGCAGTAAAAGGGTAAAATAATCAGCCATTTTATAAGCTGTTCCAAGCGGATCCACCGCTTTTACCAAACCGGAAAAAATGAGCAGACAGCCGACAAAGTATTGTACAAACCAAAGCACAGGCTGCATTTTAGCATATTTTTTCAATTTGGCATGACCAATACCTAAGGTCAGTGTCAGAAACAATGCTATGATGGCAATGTAGAGAAAAAGTGTGTAAACTGTCATATGATTAAGGATGAAAGGATGAAAGGATGAAAGATTTATAGATTTAAAGAGGAAAGATGCTAATTTCTTCTCGTCCGACAGACGAGACTGATTTCTAACTTCTTCTCGTCCGACAGACGAGACTGATTTCTGATTTCTAACTTCTAACTTATTCATTGAGTCGGATGAGGGCAAAAAGCGAATAATTGATTATATCTTGATATCCGGCATCCAAGCCTTCAGAAATAAGCGTTTTACCTTTGTTATCTTCGATTTGTTTGATTCTTAAAAGTTTCATCAGAATTAAATCGGTAAGTGAACTAATACGCATTTCGCGCCAAGCTTCACCGTAGTCATGGTTTTTTGCAATCATCAATGCTCTGGTCTTCTCTGCATAGTTATCGTAGTGCTTTGCTGCCTCGGCTTCACTGAGTTCAATTTCCGCATCGGCAGGCATTTCGAGCTGTACCAAAGCCATGATGCTGTAATTGACTAAACCTATGAATTCATTTTCAATGCCTTCGTCTACTTTCTGCTCCCCTTTTTCCTCAATACTGCGGATGCGTTTGGCTTTAATATAAAGCTGATCGGTCAACGAAGATGGCCTAAGGATACGCCATGCAGTTCCGTAATCCTTAGTCTTTTTCAGATAAATCTCCCGGCATTTTCCGAGTTGTTCATCGTATTGTGCAATTGTTTTGGCTGACACTTTGATTTTTTATTTTTATAACTTAATATTTAGTTGAACGTAAACTTCGGTAAATCTGTGACAAAAACCATAAAATAGTTTTAAAAGTTTATGTTAATGTACAAATAATCTGATTTTTTCAGCAACATTCATACCATCCATTGCAGCTGACATAATTCCACCAGCATAACCTGCACCTTCCCCACATGGAAAGAGACCGCTAATCTGAGGATGCATAAGCGTTTCACTATCTCTGGGTATTCGAACTGGAGAACTTGTCCGACTTTCAGTACCGACAATTTGAGCTTCTGAACTGTAATAACCCTTCATTTGCTTTCCGAATTGCTGTAACCCAGCCTGCAGACGGCTTTTTATCCCATTCGGTAAAATTTGATCGAGTCTTTCACTGAACAGCCCGGGAATGTAGGAAGTTTTTGGTAGGTCTGATGATAATTTTCCTTTGACAAAATCGGTAATTCTTTGAGCGGGCGCTTTTTGAGAGCCATCTCCGGCATTAAACATATTTTTTTCTACCGATTTTTGAAATTCCAGCGCTGCCAGTTCGCCATAGCCTGAATAAGGTTTTAAATCTTCGAGCTCAACAGCAACCACCATTCCCGAATTTGCAAAGGCTGAGTCACGCCGCGACATCGACATGCCATTCACGACTATCTCGCCCGGTGCAGTGGAAGCAGGCACTATCAGTCCGCCCGGACACATACAAAAAGAAAAGACTCCACGGTTCTGAACCTGACAAACCAGACTGTAGCTCGATGCTGGCAAATTTTGATGACGAGGCCGCTGATGATATTGTATCTCATCGATCAGTTCCTGCGGATGCTCTATTCTGACACCAAGGGCAAAGGCTTTGGCTTCAATTCTTATTTTATGTCTGTCTAAAAGTTCAAAAATATCCCTTGCGCTATGTCCGGTTGCAAGCATTACCGCCTCACCCATATATTCTTTATTTCCATTAACACGAACGCCAATAATCTTTCTGTCAACTTTTGAATGGTCCAATATCAAATCATCCACAAAGGCATCGAAATGAATTTCACCACCATATTTAAGGATTGTTTCTCTGATGGCCTGAACAACCAATGGAAGTTTATTGGAACCTATATGCGGATGTGCATCAACCAAAATATCGGGATTTGCTCCGTGCTCGACAAGAATTCGAAGTGTTTTTTCGATACTGCCCCTTTTTTTCGAGCGCGTGTATAATTTACCGTCGGAATAAGTCCCTGCCCCACCCTCGCCAAAGCAATAGTTTGAATGTGGGTGAACAATTCCATCCTGTTGAATTGCCTTGAGGTCTCTACGACGTGCTCTTGCGTCCTTACCTCTTTCCAGCACAATGGGTTTAAGCCCCAATTCTATCATTTCGAGCGCAGCAAAATACCCGGCAGGACCTGCACCTACAATGATTACAGCTTTTTCGTTCGAAACATCTCTGTAATTATTGACAAAAGGAGTTGAAGTTAGGGGACTTTCATTAACGAAAGCCTGAACCAGTAGTTTAAATACCGGTTGTTTCGATCTCGCATCTATGCTTCTTCTTTTGAAAACAAGCGCATTTAGTAAATCGGTGGGTTTTAATCTAAGCCTGTTCAGCACCCGCTTCCTGATAAGTTCATTATCGTTGATTTCTGAGGGCAATAGCACCAATTCTGTCTCCAGTGGCATTTATCAATAGATGGTTAATTTAGGATCATAATCGGAAAAGGCCAGTATACCGCCTTCCAGGTTATATAAATTTGTAAACTGATGCTGTTGTTGTAAAAAAAGCACAGCCATTTCGCCTCTCCTTCCACTTTTGCAATGAATTACAACCTCTATGTCTCTGGGTATTTCGGAGGCTTTTAGATCAATCTGTCCAAGTGGAATGTGCTTTCCGCCAATACTGCAGATGTCGATTTCGTCAGCCTCACGGACATCAATTATACAAATGTCAGCCTTATCTGCTATAAGCTTTGAGAGTTCCTTTGCTTGGATAAAACGTACAATATCCTGATTCATATATGTTTAAATTTAAAGTAATAATACTAAACCAGGTCTTTATAAAATTCAATTTCACCTAAGGCCTGACGGAAGAGGCGCCAGATTTGTTCATCGGGAATTGGTGCCTTGATACAGACTTCAGTATTCTGAACGGGGTGAGTAAATTCGAGTGCAGCCGAATGCAGATGAATACGACCATCTTCGTTTATTTTTTTTGCACCGTATTTGACATCACCTCTTATTGGGCAGCCAATTTTTCCCAATTGTGCCCTGATTTGATGATGACGCCCTGTATGTGGTTTTACTTCCAAAAGAAACTGATCTCCCAAACCACCAAGGAGTTTAAATTCCAGTTTGGCCAGTTTATAATGTTTATTGTTTTGCTTATTGGAAACATGCACAATATTTTTTTCCAGATCCTTGGATATGTAGTGTAATAAAACACCTTCCAAATCTTGGGGCCTGCTTTCAACCACAGCAAGATAAGTTTTTTTTACCTTTCTTTCTTCAAAAAGCTTATTCATCCGCTCAAGTGATTTACTTGTTCGGGCAAAAATAACAGCGCCACTTACGGGACGGTCGATTCTATGCACAGTTCCAAGAAAAACTGCCCCAGGCTTGTTATAACGTTTTTTAACATAATCTTTTACAAATTCAGAAAGTGGCAAATCGCCTGTTTGATCGCCCTGAACCAACCATCCTGCAGGCTTGTTTACTGCAATAAGGTGATTGTCCTCAAAAATTACCGAAAAATTTTCTTCACGCATATTTTTAAATTAATAGCACAAAGGTAATAAGTTTTGTTGCCCTTTACAACTCAATTTTTTCACATAAATTTTTATTTCACAATGTAGAAGCAAAGTCATATATTTGCGCTTCGAAAAATCAGATTTTTAAAACACTGTACACAACCTAAATTACATTTTTTTTAAAATAAAATTCATCCATATGCTCAATCTGATACTTTTTGGCCCTCCCGGCAGTGGTAAAGGCACACAGGCAGCCAAATTAATTGAAAAATATAACCTTCTGCATATTTCAACAGGCGATTTGTTCAGAGCTGAAATCACCAATGGTACTGCACTGGGGCTAGAAGCCAAATCATTTATAGACAAAGGTGCGCTTGTTCCTGATTCTGTGACTGTAAACATGTTAAAATCTAAAATGGAACAGCACCCAACAGTTCAAGGTGTAATTTTCGACGGCTTTCCACGGACAATACCCCAGGCCGAAGCCTTGGATGAGATGCTACAATCGAAAGGAACCGAAGTAAGTTTACTTTTGAGCCTACTGGTGGATGATTCGGAAATCATCAGCCGTATTGTAAAAAGAGGAGCATCATCTGGCAGAACAGATGATACCGATCCTGAAATCATTCAAAACCGTATCAACACTTACAAGAGCCAGACCACACCGGTAGCCGATTACTATTCAAAATTCGGCAAAACCAAAACTGTTGAGGGCGTAGGCTCTGTTGATGAAATTTTCGAAAGCTTGTGTGCCGAAATTGATGCTGTGCTGGTAAAATAAACTCGAAAAATATTCATCTTATTCATAATTAATTTCTAAAACCTCTATTGCTGAAATTTTGCTATGTACTACCGTGTAAAAATTTTGTCTGAAAGAAAACAGCGTTTTCCGGCAAAAAGCGAATACGAATACATTATTAACGAATTGGGACTTTTGTTTGAAGATGCGGGTGAAAAGGCCTATGATCTCGTAGAAAAATATGTAACCGACGCATTTGAGTACGAGGACCCTGAAGAATTTATACAGAACCTTCAAACCTTTGCAAAGCGAGCCGAAGCCAATGAGGTTCAATTTTTGATGGCATTACTTACCGATGGAAATTGGGAACAGCTGCACAGTTCGCCAACCTTGATGGACTCTGATGCTATGGAAAATTCTGCCGCCTATTGGTTTTTGAACAATATAATAGCGCAGACCGTGCCCGAAATTGTTCCTCCTATCGAAGCAATATGTCTAAAGGTTCAGGTTTATGGTAACAATGAATATGCTCTGTTGGGAAAAGAAGATGCCGGAAAATACGGGGAGATTTATCCCTTTGCAGCGCGTTTACTTATGGATGCTTATTCGTCGAAAGGACCCATTGGAACTTATGAATTGAATGGGCCGATTGTTGAATATTTTGAAAAACTTAAAGGAACTAAAAGAAAGTCGGTACCCAGTACTGAGGCATATGACTTTGAAGATTTTGTTGACGACAGCGGAGGAATCGTACTTTCCGCATCTGTATTAAAAGACCCTGAAGATTCTGACGATGAAGAAATTGCTGTATATGAAATCATTGTTCACCCTGCCTGGATGGGTAATGAAATACCCAGCGATTTTGAGACTTTTCCCTACTCAGATTATTCTGCCTAAAACCTTGTATAAAAATAAATTGTTTAAAAATCATTTGACATAGTTTATCCACGCTCTCCCAGGCGGAGAGCGTTGGTATTTTATAAAACTTCACTAATAAAAAGCTTCTGATTATG
>JBIPOO010000078.1:0-15825 GCA_044379045.1 Saprospira sp. | reverse complement strand
GTGGTATCTGGTTGGGTGCATTCGACGACGGGGGTAACCTAATTCTTGCTGCGCAAACTTATCGTCAGACAGGTAACGACTATTGGACAGGTCCGCTGAATCCCAGCACCGGTACGATTGAGAAAACCGATTGCGAAAAGTGGGACCGCTTCTTCACTGTATTCGGTTCTGAAATCGATGCGCTTCGTGCCGACTATTTCCAACCGGATCCTGCAACAGGTGAATCAGACAGATCTATCGATACTCGCCCAGCTCGTAACCTTTTGGGTTGGCCAGGTCGTGGTAATCCTTATTTTGCTGAGATTTACAATTTCGAATTGCCAGATCAAGACCTCGCTCCATTTATTGAGCCAGCAGGTTTTGAAGATGGTATTTACGATCCATACGAAGGTGACCACCCGGTTATTGAAGTAGTAGGTTGTGTTCCTAATTATTTCAACCCGGTTTATGCCGACCAGATGAGCTGGTGGGTTTATAACGACAATGGTAACATCCACACCAATACAAATGGTCAACCAATGCAAATGGAGATCCAAGGTCTTGCTTTTGCATACCGTACTACCGATGCGATCAATAACATGACATTTTACCGTTATAAATTATTGAATCGTAACAACCTTTCATTGAATCAGACTTATTTCTCGCTTTGGTCCGACCCTGACTTAGGATGTTATATCGATGACTACATTGGTGTAGATACCATTACAGGTCTTGGTTATGTTTACAATGCCGATGCTAACGACGATGCTACCTGCGGTTCTGATGCGGTTGGTTATGGCAGCAGTATCCCTGCTCTTGGAGTTGACTATTTCCGTGGTCCGCTCGACTCAACTGGGACACAGATTGGTCTTTCTTCTTTTGTATATTTTGTAAATAGCAATGACCCAGTGCGTGGTAATCCAGGTTCTGCCGTTCAGCACTATCGTCTGATGGATGGTTTGTGGTTGGATGGTCGTAATATCTCTCGCGGAGGTACTGGCGACAATGGAACAACTGCCGACAAATTCCCTTATGTTTTCTACTCATTCCCGAATGAAACAGGTCCCGATGCATGGTCAATGTGTAATTCAGCGATTCAAGGTGCTGACTACCGATTCCTGCATACTTCTGGTCCATTCGTATTGAAACCTGGTGCAACCAATGAGTTGATTTCGGGTGTTGTATGGACTCCGGACATTCCCGATTATCCATGCCCTAGCCTTCAGGAATTGATCAAAGATGACGTTTTGGCTCAAAATCTCTTCGATGACTGTTTCAAAATTACAGACGGTCCCGATGCTCCTTACATGGATATAATCGAAATGGAAAATGAATTGGTACTTAATCTTACTTATGTTCCTGCTCAGAATAACTATCGTTTAGGTTATTCAGAATCACCTGCACGTCTTCGTGGTTTTGGTGGTGACAGTACTTATAACTTCCAGGGTTACAAAGTATATCAGGTAGTAAGTGAGAATATCTCAGTTACCGACCTTGAAAATCCTGAAAAAGCACGTATGATTTATCAGGTTGACCTTCAGGATGATGTTGATAAAATTGTAAACTGGGAAGCATTCAATGATCCTGATGTTAGTGCCTTCATCCCAACAATCATGGTGGATGGTGAAAACAAGGGTATCAAACACACTTTCCAGGTTAAAGAAGATAAGTTTACGGAAAAAAATCCAAAACTTGTAAACCATAAATCTTACTACTTCTGTGTAGTAGCGTATGGTCACAACGAGTATTTGGCTTACAATGCTACTTTGAATACTGGCCAGGCAACTCCTTACCTGCAAGGTCGTCGTAATTTCCGCGTTTACACTGGTATTCCTCGTCCAAACAGCCCTGAATACAACGGTGTTGTGTTGAATTCATCTTATGGCGACAGACCAGAAATTACTCGTCTCGACGGTAAAGGTAATGGTGGTGGACTGTTCCTCGATTTTGCAGACCCTGCAGCAGCAGAAACTGAAATCCTTAACAATGGTTCAATCGGTCAGGTTACTTACGCCGAAGGTAAAGGTCCAATCGATGTTAAAGTTGTTGATCCGCTTCGCGTAGCCCCAGGTAAATTCAAACTTTATATCAGTGATCAGTTTTATGAGTGGACAAGAGATACTACCCCAGCTGGTGTAGTACTTAGCCCCAACCCACCAGTTGGTCGTACCTCACTTTCTGATTCACTTTTCTGGATTTTGAAAGAAGAATCTAATCCTACTGCTTTTTGGTCTTCATATCAACCATTGACTGTTAATTACGAACAGTATGTACCTGAACTCGGTATCTCTATGGTTGTTGAGAAAATCTCAGCACCAGGAGCCGGCGGAGTGAGCGGATATATTGGAAGTACAGTTGAATATGCCGATACTACCAAGAAAAAATGGTTTACAGGTGTTAAAGATGGTGCGCCACCTTTCGACTACCTTAAAACAGGTAACTCGCAAGACGACCAATCGATGGACCCAGAAGAAGATTTCTCCAAATTGGTCGAAGGATGGCATCCATTTATGTTAGGTTTTGCGAAGTTTGCAGGTGGTGAATACATTATTACAACGACATCTGTAGAAGATGGTACCCTAGGTTATGGTGCAATCTGGAGAAATGACCCAGTAAACCGTGCCAACGCTTTGAACAATATTAGAAATGTTAACGTAGTAATTACGCAGGATAAATCAAAATGGAGCCGTTGTGTTGTAACAGAAACAGCAACTCGCTACCATTCTGAAAGTTCTGGTTTAACAATTCCTAGTGGCAAGAAAAGTGTTGATTGGAAACGCAATCAGCCAGGTCGCGACAAAGATGGAAATATTGACAATGCCAATCCAGGTATGTCATGGTTCCCAGGTTATGCTTACGATGTAGAAACCGGAGAACGTCTGAATATCTTCTTTGGAGAAAATTCTTTCTACAATGGAGCTTTCTATGACAATACTTTGTTCCCTGGTTCGAATACCGGAAATGACATGTTGTTCAATCCAACCAATACCAGACAGGCAGCACCACCAAGTGGTATTCCTGTATTTGGCGAGGCGAATCTTTTCCTTGCAGCAGTATTGGGTGGTCAGCATGCTATTTATGTTACCAATCAGCCTTATGATTCCTGCACCTCTGTTATTGCAAAATACAATTCAACACCATCGGCAGCACAGGCAGGTTTTTTCTTATTCAGAGACAAAAATGTAATTTGGTCGGTAATGATGCACATGGCTGAAGGTACAACGATGTTGGATAATGCATTCAATCCTAAGACTGAAGGGCATGTTCCACCAAGTGATCTTACATTCAAGCTCCGTGTCAAAACTCCTTATCAAATTTATAATGCAACTGGAGATAACGAAGGCTACCCATTGTATGAATTTGATCTTACTAAGTTTGCGCCTAGCAAACAAGAACAAAGTGCACTTGAATCTGCCCTAGATCTGATGAGAGTTGTGCCGAATCCTTATTATGCATATTCAGAGTACGAGCAGACAGAAATTGATAACGTAGTAAAAGTTACCAATATTCCTGCAAAATGCGATGTACGTATCTATGGTTTGGATGGTCGCCTCGTAAGAGAATACAAAATTGCACAGGAGTACAATGCTGAAATCAGAAATGGTATTGCACGTATCGGTGCATTTGGTAGCGGCGATATTGAAGAGCAGATAACTACCTCACTCAACTGGGATTTGAAAAACTCCTTTGGTGTACCGGTAGGTAGTGGAGTTTATTTGATTCACGTTGTTGTGCCGGGTGTAGGTGAAAGAGTACTTAAAAGCTTTATTATCAACAGAGCTCTCGACGCTCAAAAACTATAGCATTTAAACTAATCATTCGGGGCAGCCAGCCTGCCCCGTTATTCAAAAAAAGGATTATCATGAAAAATACATCTTTATTTATTTCAGGTCTTCTGCTTGCTATGGTTTTGGGAGGCTCTCAGGTTTTTGCAGGTAACCCTGATCGTCAGGGGGAGGCAGGGGCCTATGAGCTACTAATGAATCCATGGGCGAGAGCTGCGGGCCTAAATGGTCTTGTAGCTGCCAGAGTTACAGGTTTCGAAGCAATGAATTTTAACCCTGCTGGTGTAGGTCGTATTATAGGCAGAACCGAGTTTGGTATTGCCCATACACAATATCTTGTAGGAACTGGTTTAAGCCTTAACGCTGCAGGTCTTGCACAGCGTATCGGTGAAAATGGAGCGCTAGGCTTAAGTATTATGTCGGTTGGTTTTGGCGATATTCCACTTACCACAGTTAACCAACCAGAAGGTTTTGCCAATTTCAAGCCTTCTTTTTTCAATATTGGCTTTGCATACAGCTATGTATTCCGCGACCAGAAAACCAAACTAGAAAAAGTTGCAGTTGGTTTTGGTATGCGTGTTGTAAATGAATCAATTGCCAATGCATCTGCAACTGGAGTAGCTTTCGACGCTGGTGTACAATACGTAACCGGAGCCGACCGCCAGGTAAAATTTGGAATTGCCCTCAGAAATTTCGGAACAAAAATGAAGTTCAGAGGCGACGGTATGACATTCACCGGGATTGCACCAAATGGTAATACAGCATTGAATGTAGATGGACGCCCGGCAGGTTTTGAGTTACCATCACTATTGCATATTGGTCTTTCTTACGACTTTTACTTTGCTGATTCTTTGAAAAGAAACAGATTGACAGTAGTAGGTAACTTTACTGCAAATTCATTCTCTAGAGATCAAATGGGTCTTGGTTTTGAATATGGCTTCCGTGAAATGTTTATGGCACGTATGGGCTTCAAATATGAAAACCAAATGTTCGATGCACAAAATTCTACTACAGCAAGCGGCGGACTTACAGCAGGTATTACTGTAGAAGTTCCTTTCAGAAAAGGTTCTGCTCAACGCATTGGTTTTGACTATGCCTACGAATATACCAGAGTATTCCGCGGCTCGCACTCTATCGGTTTAAAAATGAATATTTGATATTTAATATTTTAAAAAGATTTTCATACCTTTGTATTACGAGATTGAAAAAGGACGTTCCACTCTGCACGAGTGGAACGTTCTTTCGTTATTAAATCCGTTTTTGGATCAGATTCAATCTTAATTACAGGCCGTCCGCTCCTCTGAGTGGAACGTCCTTTATTTTTTGTCTAAAATTTATTATTTAAAAAACATAAAAGAAAATGGCAAACAAAATATCTTACATGACCCGCGAGGGATATGAAAAATTGAAATCTGAACTTGATGAACTCAGATCTGTTGAACGCCAAAAAGTAGCCAGTCAGATAGCTGAAGCAAGAGAAAAAGGAGACCTTTCGGAAAATGCCGAATATGATGCGGCAAAAGAAGCACAGGGTTTGCTTGAACTAAAAATTAAACAAATGGAAGAAGTGCTTGCCAGTGCCAGAGTTGTGAATGAATCTGATCTCGATAGCTCGAAGGTCGTAATACTCACAACTGTAAAACTTAAGAACCTTAAAACCAAAAAAGATGTAGTGTATACGCTTGTGTCAGAAACAGAAGCTGATTTAAAAACCGGTAGAATATCGGTAAATTCACCTATCGGTCAGGGTCTTTTGGGCAAAAGTGTAGGCGATGTAGCAGATATTCAAACTCCAGGAGGTAGCATACAATTAGAAATTCTCGATATCAGTATTAATCTATAAACTAATGCCAACGATTTTTTCTAGAATTATTGCTGGTGAAATACCCTGTTATAAAATTGCTGAAAATGATGAGTTTTTGGCTTTCCTGGATATCCTGCCATTGGAAAAAGGGCATACCTTGGTAGTTCCCAAAAATGAAATAGATTATATTTTCGATATGGACGATGACAGTCTTTGCAGGATGCACTTTTTTGCCAAAAAAGTTGCCATAGCACTCAGACAAACTGTTCCCTGTTTGAGGATTGGTGTAGCCGTAATCGGACTCGAAGTGCCCCATGCACACATACACCTTGTCCCGCTACAAAATCTTGGTTCTATGACATTCACCAAAGATAGATTAAAATTATCTCAGACTGAATTCGAAACACTGGCTTCTGATATATCTAAGAATTTTAAGTAATTATTCAGAAGATAAACTGTAACCAATAAAATGATTTGCATTATAATTTAAAATCAGTAAAGATTTTATTTTGTAACACTCTTAAATGATTAATTATGAAAGCTATTGTTCTCTTTGTTGCGATAATTTTCTTCGCTGCATGTACTAAAAAATCCGGTTCTGCAATCAAAGTTGTCAATGACACGGTAAATAACCAAAAAGTTGAATTTCAATTTGATTCTGTTAAAAAGGTTAAACAGGGATATTACAAGTTTTTCTACGACAATGGCACTGTTGCCATAGAGAAAAATTACGTAAATGACACTTTAGAGGGATTTCAAAAAGAATACCATCCCAGTGGAAAAATTTCAGGTGAGTTTAATCTTAAAAAAGGCAAATTTGAGGGTAGTTTCAAATATTTCCACGAAAATGGCAAATTGCAACAGGAAGGAACCTACGTTAACAACTTAATTGAAGGCGAGTTAAAATCGTATTATAAGAATGGTTCCTTAAAAGAAATCGTCAGCATGGTAAATAATGAAGAAAAGGGCCCCTTCACAGAATACCATGAAAATGGCAAAATCAAATCGAAAGGTGAATATTTAAAAGGTCCTAACTCGGAAATTTGTATTCTGGAAAAGTATGATGAAATGGGAAAGATAGAATCGAGAATGCTTTGTGACGGTCAGGGAGCTTGTTGTACAATTTGGAATGCAGAAAAGGGTGATTTAAAGCAAAACAACCCTAAAAGCCAAAAAATTATCGAGGATATGAAGGATAAATGTCCGGCTAAATAACCATTTAAGGTTTATTATCGTTTTATAAAAACAGGCTGTATCTAGTGATGTAGCCTGTTTTTATTTGGAAAAATCTGAAAATAGATTGAAATAAAGTATAAAAATACTAATTTGCAGAGCTTATGGCAGATTTAGTACTATCGAATTTCTTGAAAGCATTAAACCATAAAATGATTAAAAATTTCTGCAATACTGCGTGCTGCTTTTTATTGGGTATCATCTGCGCGTCGGCACAAGTTGTCGGTGGAAGAAACAGCTACGATTTTCTTAGTTTATCTTTTAGTGCCAGAGCTACGGCTTTGGGTGGAAATTTAATTACAGTGAGGGATAATGATCTTGGATTGGTGTTGCAAAATCCGGCTGCACTCAATCAGGAAATGCATCATTCAGCCACAATTCAGCAATCGGTTTATTTTTCCGGGATTACTTTTGGACATGCAGGGTATGCCTATCATTTAAAAAAAATACCGCTAACTGTTCATGCCGGAATTCAGTACATCAGTTATGGAAAATTTCAACGCACAAATAGTATTGGAGAAGAGCAGGGAGATTTCAAGGCGAGCGATAATGCACTGGTTGCTTCTTTATCATATAGGGCAACGGATAGACTCAGTTTCGGTAGCAGCCAGAAAATTGTAATATCAGGTATCGAAGGATACAATTCAATTGGTTGGGCGAGCGATTGGGCTGCAATGTATGCCGATACTGCTAAACGTTTGACATTTAGTTTAGTACTGAAAAATATCGGCACCCAGTTTACAACATATGGCAAAGATGGTAAAAGGTATCCATTGCCTTTCGATGCGCAGTTTGGAATGTCGCACCGATTAAAATACCTGCCACTACGTTTTAGTATAATTGGTCATCATCTTCACCGATGGAATATCAGGTACGATGACCCGGCTTTAGATATAGAAACAGTTATAGGTCCGGATAATAATAGTGGAAATGACAAAGTTACTTTTGGTGAGGTAGTCGATAATATTTTCCGTCATCTTACATTTAATTTTGAATTACTTTTAGGAAAAAAAGAAGTTTTTAGAATCAGGGCAGGTTATGACCGACTCAGACAGGGCGAAATGGGCGTAAGCGGCTTGAGAAGCCTCGCAGGTTTTTCTGCAGGTTTCGGTGTGAAAATTTATAAATTCAATATTGATTATGGTTTTTCTTCACAACATTTGGGAGGTACCATGCATCATTTTGGCATATCGACACGCCTGACCGATTTCTGATTTTTCTGAAAATAACCGGATATGATAAAAAAATGTTAATAAAAATTAACATTCCATTAAACATCGCCAAAAAAGCATTAGGAAGCCTTAGAAATAAATGTATCTTTGTGGGCTGAAAACTATTGATTTTTATAACTAACGGCTCGAAATGTCTATTGAAAAACAGCAGACACTGAAATCTGCAACAAGCTTAAAAGGAATAGGTCTACATAGCGGAGTTACCGTGAATGTAAACATTCTTCCCGCGCCGGAGGGGCACGGTATTCAATTTAAAAGAGTAGACCTCGATGATACTCCGTTAATTAAGGCTGACCCAAGCAATATTTTCAAGTCGAACAGGCATACTGTTTTAGGTTCATCAACTGCATGTATCGGTACTGTAGAGCATCTTATGTCGGCTTTTTATGCACTGGGAATAGATAATGCACTGGTAGAGGCAGATGCTGAAGAATTACCAATTTTAGACGGGAGCTCAATTCAGTATGTTCAGGCAATAAAAGCAGCAGGAATAGCATTGCAGGATAAAGAAAGAGAATGTCTTGAACTGCTTAGTCCAGTTGAATTTAAAGACGGAGATTCAGAAATAACAATTTTGCCTTACCATAAACTCGAAATAACCGTAATGGTCGATTTCGACTCCAAAGTTATGGGACCGCAATTTGCCGATCTTAAGTCGCTCGATGATTACGAAAAAGAAATTGCTCCAAGCCGTACCTTTGTATTCCTTCATGAATTGGAAGCATTGCGCAACAACGGCCTGGCAAAAGGTGGTAGCCCAGATTCCGCTCTAGTTTTTATTGAAAACATACCAAGCGGGCAGCAATATAATATGCTTAAATCGGTTTATAATTACGATATCGAAGTAAAAGAAACTGGTCTGCTCAATGGGCAGGAATTACGCTTTGCCAATGAAGCGGCAAGGCACAAATTGCTTGATTTATTGGGCGATCTTGCATTGTTGGGTGTTCCATTGAAAGGAAAAATAATCGCCAGAAAACCTGGACATTCCATCAACAGCAAAGTTACCGAGGAACTTCGTCAACGCATGGTTCAGCAACGTAAGCTTAGGGACATTCCAAAATATGACCCAAACAAAGCTCCAGTTTACGATATTAACCACATTTGTGAGAAACTACATCATCGCTTCCCCTTCCTTTTAGTGGATAAAATCATTGAACTCTCGGACAAACATGTAGTGAGTGTCAAAAATGTAACCATGAATGAGCCTTATTTTCCAGGGCACTTTCCTGGAAATCCAGTTATGCCGGGCGTACTTCAGATTGAGGCAATGGCTCAGACCGGAGGTATTTTAGTAATGGAAAATATAGATGAACCACATTCATACGACACTTATTTTCTTAAAATTGATAATGCCCGTTTCCGTGCAAAAGTACTCCCCGGAGATACAATATTATTCAGACTCGACCTTACCAGTCCCATTCGACGTGGCTTAGTAGAAATGAAAGGTCGTGCCTTTGTTGGCAATAATCTGGTAGCAGAAGCCGATTTATTAGCACAAATCATCAAGCGCAAATAATTAAATGCATCATCCACTTGCAGTTATACATCCGGACGCGGTCATTGGCGATAATGTCACAATTGGCCCATTTGTAAGCATCGAAGCAGATGTGGTCATAGGCGAAGGCACATGGATTGGGCCAAATGCTGTTATTATGTCCGGTGCCAGAATCGGGAAAAATTGTAAAATATTTTCAGGTGCTGTAGTAAGTTCTATTCCTCAGGATCTCAAATTCAATGGAGAAAGTACCCTTTTGATAATCGGGGATAATACCGTGGTGCGTGAATATTGTACACTCAACCGAGGTACAGCAGCAAATAAAAAAACAGTCATTGGATCAAATTGCCTTTTAATGGCCTATGTTCATGTTGCGCACGATTGTGAAATAGGTAATAACTGTATATTAGCAAATAATGCTACGCTTGCAGGGCATGTTGTGGTTGAAGATAATGTTATTTTGGGTGGAATGGTTGCTGTACAACAATTTACAATAATAGGTGCATTCTCAATGCTTGGTGGCGGAGTATTGCTCAATAAAGATGTTCCGCCATATGTACGTGTTGCGCGTTATCCAGCCTCTTTTATTGGTGTAAATGTAATTGGCCTGAAGAGAAGAGGTTTTGCTGCTGATGCTATCGAGCGCATAGAGGAAATATATCATCGACTGTTTGTAACTGTGCAAAACCGCACCGAAGCCATCAAACTCATTAATGCCGAACTACCCGAAAGTTCAGAAAAAAGCCTTATCATGGGTTTTGTCGAAAACTCTCAAAATGGCATTATAAAAGGTCCCAGAAGAGGTGCCTAACTATGCAGATTGAACTAAAAAACCTTGGCAAAAGGTATCGCTACGAATGGATTCTGAAAAACATGAACTATCAGTTTCGTGGAGGTGAATCTTATGCAGTTTTAGGTCACAATGGCTCTGGGAAGTCAACCTTAATGCAAATACTTTCGGGCTTTCTTTCTCCTTCTTCTGGAAGAATTATTTATAACGAAAACGATAAGCTGATTGATGTTAATTCAGTCTATCGTAAAGTTACTTTTGCTGCTCCTTATACCGAACTTATTGAGGAGCTGACCCTAAAAGAATCAATTGCTTTTCATGAAAAATTTAAACCATTAGTAAATGGCTTGGAACGCAATGAAATGCTCGAATTGCTGCAATTTCCAAAGTCGGCTCATGACAAAGCAGTTCAGTTTTTTTCTTCTGGAATGAAACAACGCTTGAAACTTGCGCTCTCAATTTTATCGGATTGTCCTGTATTGTTGCTCGACGAGCCAAGCATCACCTTGGATAGGGAAGGGGTAAATTGGTACAGAAATCTGCTTAAAGAATATGCATTGGGGAAAAAACTTGTGGTCATTGCCTCGAATATAGAGGAGGATGTGCAGGACTGTAGCCAGAGCATAAATATCACAGATTTTAAGGTAGAAAATAGAAGATAGCATTCAAACTTTTTCTTCTAATGCCTAATTTCATCCTTCTGATTCAGATTTAAGGTATTGTTCCCATTTCCATGCCGAGCGCATAATGTCATTAATATCATACTTTGGTTGCCAGCCTAGCAAATGTGCGGCCTTTGTATAATCGGCATAAATAGCGACAACGTCGCCATCGCGTCTTGGGCCAATCTTATATGGAACCTTTAGTCCGGTTGCCAGTTCAGTAGCTTTTATTGCTTCCATTACTGTAACTCCCTCGCCGATTCCCACATTAAAAATTTCGCAGGCATTGCTGTTTTTGGCTTCCAGAAGAAATCGAAGACTTCTGGTATGTGCATCGGCAAGATCCATGATGTGGATATAATCCCTGATGCAGGTTCCATCGCGGGTTGGATAATCGCTGCCATGAACATGAAAATCAGAATTAGAACCCGAAACTGCATTCATTAGAATTGGTATCAAGTTACTGATGTTGTTTTGTGGCATTTCGCCAAGACAGCCTGAGGGATGAGCGCCGCCCGGATTGAAATAGCGCAGTAATACTGCATTTTTGTCTTTTTCGGATCTGATAAAATCCTCAATAATTCTTTCCCCCATCTGTTTTGTAGCAGCATAGGGGCTTTCAGCTTTGCCCATAGGGCTGTCTTCCGAAACGGGAAGCGTTTGTACATTGCCGTAAACGGAGCAGGAAGATGAAAAGATAATGTTGGGAATGTTGTATTCCGACATCATTTCCAAAAGATTACAAAGCCCACCTATGTTATTACTGTAATAATCGAGCGGTTTTTTCACCGACTCAGGAACACTTTTTAATGCTGCAAAATGAATTATACCAACGGCATCTGCATGGGTGTTAAATAACTCAGCAAGTTGTTTTTTATCACAAAGATCTGTGCTGTAGTTGATATAAGCTTTGCCTGAAACATGTTCAATATGCTTCAGAATTTTTGGTTGTGAACGAATAAAACTGTCAATGGAAATTACATCAAATCCATTGGCTATAAGATCAACAGCACTATGACTACCGATGTATCCGCAGCCACCACTGACAATTACTTTTGGCATTAACGGGTTTCGTTGATTTCAATTGAGAATTTAGGACAGCCCTGTCCTCTGCGGCAACTGCTAAAAATTACAGTAAAGAGCATTGCTCCAAAAAGTAATAGGCTGATTTTTTTTCTGATTGACATGGTTTAATTGATTTAATTTTAGAAGGTTATTTTGTTTCGGTTATTTCCCAGGTCGGACATCCGCCGCAACGTCTGCAACTGCCAAAAGATATTAGCAAAACGAATATTGCTGCAAAGATGAATAATTTTTTTGTTGCTTTCATTTGTGAATGATATTTTTGGAGATAAGTTCTTAATATTTTGTACTTTGTAGAATAAAACTCTAAAATAGTAAAAACAGTTGAATTGGTGTTAAAAAAAAGAATTTTTGTTTCGCCGCTGAATTGGGGCTTAGGTCATGCGTCAAGATGTGTACCGATCATAAATGAACTGCTCAATATTGGCGCTGAACCAATTATAGGTGCTGATGGTTCGGCAGCAATATTTTTAAAAGAAATATTTCCTGATCTTCAATTTATATCAATGCCTGAATGTAATGTACACTACAAGTACAAAAATATGTTGTTGAATATTGGCCTGCAAATGCCCTCACTAATAAAATTACTAAATCAGGAACGAATATTAACCCGGCAAATTGTAAAAGATAATAAAATTCAAGGAATAATATCCGATAACCGCTATGGGATTGCTCATGCCGGAATACCTTCTGTCTTTATTGGGCATCAGTTGAATATTAAAATTCCCGCTTCTTTAATTTCAAAAGCTGTAAACTATCAAAACCGACAAATGTTGGCTAAATTTGACAGTATATGGGTGCCCGATTCTGATCGTCCCGACAATTTAAGTGGTGAACTGAGCAGCGGATTTAAACACCCGGAGCTCAAATTCATAGGCCCACTGTCAAGATTAAACCCTGAAACAGCACCAAAGTTAGATTATAAAATAGTTGCAATCCTGTCTGGCCCCGAACCACAAAGGACTTACCTGGAAAAATTATTAACAACTCAACTTATTGAATTGGGGCTACCCTCATTGTTGGTAAGAGGCATTTTGAAAAAAGGAGATGATGAGCAACATGGCTGCTTAGCTATCAAAAATTTTGCAACTGAAGATGAAATCGCTGCGCTAATAAAGGGTTCCGAGCTTTTTATTGCTCGCTCAGGTTACAGTAGTATCATGGATCTGGCAAAAATGAAATCAAATCACCTTTTACTGGTACCAACACCCGGACAGACTGAGCAGGAGTATTTTGCCAAAAGATTTTCAGAGAATGGTGCTGCACTCTCTCAGCATCAGGAAAAATTGAATCTTAAATTTGCATGGGAAAATAGGAAAAAATCTTCAGGATTATCTGTAGAATACGATCAGACGCTATTGAATCGGGCGCTGAAGGATTTTTTGAATTCGATAAAATAAGCTGATGAACCTTATATTGTTACTCATATTATCGGTCGTGCCGGCAATTTTTATTGTTGTTTATTTTTACTTGCTCGATCGGCATGAACGCGAACCGATCAGGATGGTAATATTGTGTTTTGTTTTTGGTATAATCAGTACCTATCCTGCTTTAAAAATGGAGGAGTTTGGCATTTTGGACTTATACATCACAGCTTCAGCCGATCCTTTGATGACTTTTACATTTGCCTTTCTGATAGTAGCATTCAGTGAGGAATTGATGAAATTTATCTTTCTCCGCTATTATATTTTTACTAAATCCGATTTTAATGAGCCTTTAGATGGCATTGTTTATTCTGTTTGCATCAGTATGGGATTTGCAGCAATGGAAAATGTTCTGCATATTGTCATTCGAACTGAAGATTTTAAAGAGGCATTAGCCATAGGCTATTCTCGCACACTTACAGCAGTGCCAGCACATGCAGCATTTGCGATGGCTATGGGTTATTTTGCGGGGTTGGCAAAAGTACAGCCCCATAGGGAAAGCATCTTACTACTTACCGGCTTTGCATTGGCAGTAATTTTGCACGGACTTTATGATTTTTTTATCTTTCTCGAATGGATAAACTCACTCACAATTTATACCTTTATAACATTGATCCTAGCACTCATTTCGGGAAAATATCTTACACTGAAACATGTGAAAAGTTCCTCGTTGATCCACAAAAAGTAGACTAGCGCTCATTGTTTTTTACCCTGAGTGTATACCTGATGCCAAGGAAAAAATTGCGTCCATCGGCAGGCAAAATACCCGGTCCCGGATAGCTCGATGCCCGGCGTGTAAAATATTTTTCATTCAGCAAATTATTTACTCCTGCCTGAAATTTTAAAAATCTCCAGCTGTAGCTGAACGAAGCATCGCAAACTGTATAAGCAGGTATTTTGCCAACAACAGCTGTTGCAGAAATTTCTGCATTGGTAGCATCGGAATAATGACTAGCGGTGTAGCTAATTTGAGCACTGAACTGTAGTTTTTTATAAGCGAGATTCAGTCCGCTTCTGAAGGTAACGGGCGCCAACAATTCCAATTTTTTTCCGGAAGCAGCACTGTTCTCACTTTTGAGATAATAACCATTGAGCAGCGCAAAATTTGTAAAAATATCAATGCCCCAATCTTGCGTTTCGGGTGCAAAGCATCTGATAAGATCCCATTCCAAAAGCGATTCAAAGCCTATAACCTTTGCGTCTCCAATATTTGTTTTCAAGGTAATAAGCTGCAAAATTGTGGGATTCTCGGGGTCGGGTTTCTGAATCTGAATATTTCCAATTCTTTGGCGATAGGAAAGATAAAAAAGGCTCAGATCAAAATTAAAACATTTAACAAAATTACCTCTGAAACCCAAATCTGCATTGAATCCATATTCGTCCTTCAATGCCGGATCAATTTCCTGATTTGGATTAGCAATACGCATGTCGTTGAAATTAATAGCCCTGTAATTTTGAGACAAATTGCTGTAAAGCTCCAAATGGTCGGCAGGTCTGTAACTGATACCCAGACCGGCTAAAAAAATTGAGCGCGGCAGCGATTTTGATTCGTACACCGCCTCATTTCTCAGGGTATCGAAACCATCGGGACTGGGTAAGACCAGCAAATTTTGATAATATCCTTCCGCCCTTGTTTGGATGAATTCGTACCTGATTCCGGGGGTTATGGCAATTTTTTTACCAAGGCTTATGTAGTTCTCGGCAAAAATTGCTGCGTTGAAACTCGGAAAATTGTAATCGGATCGGAGTATGTCCTGCCCTGAATTGAATTGAAAATCATTTGCGTTTCCGCTGCTGTCACTATTTGAATAGCCTTGCTGCTGTTCGGTAAATCCTTTGTATATTCTGAATCCGCTAAGCGCCGTGGCATGAATTTTATTACCAATTTTGTAACGATGCATCAATCGGCTCTCGTTGCCAAAATTCCTGTAAAAACCTTTAATTAGATCTCGCTCTGCTCCGTAATCAACTCTATTAATAGGTGTAAGATTACCCAATGATTGTCTGTCGGACCAAAGCATAAAAGTTCTTGAGTTGAATTTTGTTCTTGCCGAAATTTTATAATCCAAGCTCAAGGCACTGATGTTCCAGTTCACTTTGAACCAGTTTCTCGGTCTTGTACTCTGTCTGGGATTGCTGTTGAATGCTGCATCTGTCAAACCACCTGGCTGTCTCGCCAAATAATGCATAAAAGTCTGTTCAAACCTGATGTTCAGCCTTTCATTATGACGGTAGTTTATTGCAGCATAGCTATTGTGTAAGCCGTATTCCGAAAAAGGACGCCAGCCGTCTCCTCTTTTGTACTGATAATAGGCAAAATAATTGAGTTTTCCTT
>JBIPOO010000301.1:0-4616 GCA_044379045.1 Saprospira sp. | reverse complement strand
TTTTAGATTTACACAATATGCAAATATATAAAAATGATTATCAAATAACAAATTCATGCTTTTATTTTATCAATACTTTCGTACACCAATATTTTAAAAAATGAAGACTTTAATCAAAAAAATCCGACCTTTTTCAAGATCGGATTTTCCTATTTAGCTCAAATGTTATTATCTTTTGTTGTAGCCGCCACCTTTGTTTCCGCCGTGACCGCCGCCTTTATTACCGTAACCACCTCTGTTACCGCCATTTCCATCTTCGCGTGGTTTACGTTCTCTTTCGACATAACCTTCAGGTTTTGGCAAAAGGGCTTTGCGTGAAAGTTTGAGTTTGCCTGTTTTTGGATCGACTTCGACGAGTTTTACCTCAACGATATCGCCTTCTTTCAGTACATCTTCAACATTTTCAACACGTTCCCATGAAATTTCTGAAACATGTAGCAAACCGTCTTTACCAGGAAGGAATTCTACAAAGGCACCAAATGGCATTAATTTTACCACTTTACCTTCATACACCTCTCCTATTTCGGGTTCAGTGATGATACCTTTGATAATTGCCATGGCCTTGAGTACATTATCCATTTTACCGGAAATATAAACATAGCCTTTGTTATCTTTCTCCTCGATGGTAACAATAGCTCCAGTATCTTTTTGAATGCCTTGAATTACTTTGCCACCGGTACCAATGATACCACCGATAAACTTGGAATCGACCAGCATAAGCTCGATACGAGGTGCATGTGGCTTGAGATCAGCATTTGGTTCAGACAATGTTTTGTTCATCACATCTAGGATGTGAAGACGGCCTTCTTTTGCCTGATCTAAGGCTCTGGTAAGTAATCCGTAATCCAAACCGTCGATTTTAATGTCCATTTGTACGCCGCAAATACCTGCAGCTGTACCTGTTACTTTAAAGTCCATATCACCCAGGTGATCTTCATCGCCAAGGATATCGGAAAGTACAACCGAACGGGTATTGTCTGTAATCAAACCCATAGCAATTCCCGAAACAGGTGCTTTGATAGGCACACCAGCATCCATTAGCGCAAGGGTGCCTGCACAAACGGTAGCCATAGAAGAAGAACCATTCGATTCCAGAATATCCGATACAATGCGAACTACATAAGGATATTCCTTAGGCATCATTTGTAAAATAGAGCGACGGGCAAGATTACCATGTCCAACCTCGCGACGGCTTACACCTCCACGACGAGTGGTCTCATTAGTTGAAAATGCCGGGAAATTATAATGCAAATTAAACCTTTCATAATACTGCTCCATGGCGTTGTCATTCAGCGCCTCATCTAATTTTGAACCAAGGGTTACAGTAGTCAATGACTGTGTTTCGCCACGGGTAAAGAGGGCTGAACCATGTGGAGAGGGCAAATAATCAACTTCGCACCAGATTGGACGAATTTCATTAGGTTTGCGGCCATCGAGACGAATCTGATGTGTAAGCACTGCATCGCGTACAGTTTCCCATTTCAAATCATCGTAGTAACGGTTAAAAAATTTCACCAGGTCTTTCCAGGTATCTTCACCGTATTTTTCTTTCAACTGAGCTTCGGCAGTTTCTTTCAAGGCTTTCAATCCATCGCGACGAGTAGCCTTATCTGTACCGGCAAGCGAAATATCCATAATTCCTTGACGGCAAATTTCAGCAACAGCTGTTTTAATCTCTTCATTTTCGACTGGTAAATCTACCGTACGGGTTACAGTTACACCAGCAAGTTTGCGGAGTTCCAACTGCAATTTGCATTGTTCTTTGATAGCTTCATGAGCAACTTTGATTGCTTCAATCAAGTCAGCTTCTTGGCATTCTTTTGACTCACCTTCCAACATTACAATATTGTCTTCGCTTCCTGCAATGATGAAATCCATATCAGCCTCTTGTAAGGCAGTACGAGACGGATTGATTACAAACTGTCCGTTGATACGCGCTACACGAACTTCCGAGATTGGTCCGTTGAAAGGAATATTCGATACCATCAATGCAGCTGATGCAGCAAATGCTGCAAATGAATCAGGCAATGTATCATGTTCACCCGAAATAAGAATGACATTTACCTCGGTGTTACAAAGAAAATGCTCAGGGAACATCGGACGGATGGCACGGTCGATAAGACGAGAAGTCAAAATTTCATAATCGGAAGGACGAGCTTCACGTTTAAAAAAGTTGCCGGGAATTCTTCCGCCTGCAGCAAATTTCTCGCGATATTCCACGGTTAGCGGGAAAAAGTCTTGATTTTCATTAGCTTTTTCGGCTGATACAGCAGTTGCAAGCAACATAGTATTGCCAAAACGAAGCATAACTGAACCGTCTGCCAATGCGGCAAGTTTACCTGTTTCAAGGATAATTTCCTGTCCGGCGATAACGGCCGAACTGCGGATAGGGATTTGTTGACCCATTTTGTTTTTGTAATTTAAATTTTTAAAAAAGTTTTTCAGTCAATCGAAAAACGATTGATTCTCAGCATTTATGCCCTGGCAGGCCATGTGGAAGGTTGCAAAAATTGAAAAACTGTTGCGGAGTTTTTCATGGTGGTGCTGCAATGATAGCAAAAAAAAATGCCTTCTGCAAATTTCAGAAGGCATTTCATAAAAATTAGTTTAACTTTTGCGTATCGCGAATTCCGAGATCCACAATAAGTTTACGGTATTTGTTGATATCTTTTTTGGCAAGATATTTTAAAAGAGCCTTGCGCTGACCTACCATTCTGATAAGTGAACGACGTGTGTCATGGTCTTTTGGATTAGCTTTCAGGTGATTCGACATGTGCGAAATGCGATAAGTGAATAAAGCAACCTGACCCTCTGTAGAACCTGTGTTTGTAGCAGAACCTGCATACTTTTGGAAAATCTCACCGAGTTTTTCCTTGTTTAAATATTCAGACATTTTTTAAGATTTTAAATGTTTACCAATCGGGATTACGAAAATCATTTCTTAGCGGATGCAAAGTTAGTACAATCTTTTAAATCTCAAAAGTAAAAACAATTTTATTTACAGCAATTTAATCACAGGCTCAGGCAGAAAAGATGAAACGTCCTTCCCTCCTTTCATGATTTCGCGCACAACAGTGGAACTAAAATAGTTATATTTAGCATCTGCGATAAGCAAAACTGTCTCCAAGCCATCGCCTATGTCTTTATTCAGCATCGCAATAGTTGCTTCATAATCGAAATCTGTTCCGTTCCTTAGACCGCGCAGAAGAAAGCGTGCAGATTTTTTTTGACAAAAATCGGAGGTCAATTCCTGATATGCTTCTACTTCCACTTTATTGGTATCGGCAAAGGTGGCACGTATAAATTCCAGTCGTTTCGATTCATCGAAATAATATTTCTTTGAAGAATTAGTACCAATGGCCACTATAATTTTATCGAAAAGCGGCAGCGCTCTTCTGACAATATCTTCATGACCTTTGGTGAAAGGGTCGAATGAGCCGGGAAATACTGCTATACGCATGTTTTATTTGAAAATTTGAAAATGTGCTGATTTGAAAATTTGATAATGTGGCAAATTATCTGGTGAACTAAAA
Organism: Saprospira sp.; assembly: GCA_044379045.1. GTDB lineage: Bacteria > Bacteroidota > Bacteroidia > Chitinophagales > Saprospiraceae > Saprospira. The sequence goes on along the minus strand of JBIPOO010000301.1, from coordinate 1,083 downwards.
TTTTATCTAGTACTTGATACTTGATACTTGATACATAATAACTTATACCCTATACCCTCTACCTTCAAAAATTACCTACCCCTTACTAACAAAAGGCAAACCACTTACCTTAGCTTCAATTGCTTTACCACGAACATCGATATAAATTGCAGAACCAAGCGCAGAGAAAGCAGTTTTTACATAGGCTAGTCCTATTGGGTATCCCAGACTAGGTGAAGTAGACCCCGAAGTAACAATACCAATATGATTACCATCAGCATCCAAAACAGCATAGCCATGACGGGCAGGTCGTTTGTCATTTACAACAAAACCAACCAATTTACGGTCTGAGCCATTTTCTTTGTGATTGACACAGAATTCACGTCCAACAAAATCGCCTTTTTTGAGTTTGGTAATCCAACCTAGTCCAGCCTCTATTGGAGAAGTTGTATCGTCGATATCATTACCATAGAGACAAAATCCCATTTCTAAACGAAGTGTATCGCGAGCCCCCAAACCAATTGGTTGAATACCATAAGCTTCGCCAGCAGCAAAAACAGCATCCCATAGTTTTTCAGCATCCTTATCATCGACATAAACCTCAAAACCACCTGCTCCTGTATATCCGGTTGCAGAAACTAAAACATTATCAATCCCGGCAAATTTACCTTTGGCAAAAGTATAATATTTCATACCTTGAAGATCAATTTCAGTAAGGCTTTGTAGTGCAGCAGCAGCCTTTGGACCCTGAATTGCAAGTAAGGATGTTTTTTCGGAAATATCTGTCAATTTAGCCTCGAAATTATTGTGTGAATTGATCCAATTCCAGTCTTTCTCGATATTCGATGCATTTACAACCAGCATATAGGCGCGCTCACCAGCAGAGCAATTATCTTCGGGCAAACGATAGACCAGCAAATCATCGACAATACCGCCCTTATTATTTGGGAGGCAGGAGTACTGCACCTCTCCAATTTCAAGTTTTGAAGCATCGTTTGAAGTAACTTTTTGAATCAAGTCGAGTGCTTGAGTACCTTTTACAATAAATTCACCCATATGTGATACATCAAATACACCCACAGCATTGCGCACACTGTTATGCTC
>JBIPOO010000077.1:0-15911 GCA_044379045.1 Saprospira sp. | reverse complement strand
CCTTTTACGTTTACAGTTCCATTACAAATGCCAACCTAAGCAACAGTGGAAATATTGAATGCAGAGCAAGCTCACAACTGAACGCAACCTTGAGCGGCAGTGGAGATATTCTCTACAAAGGCAGCCCAGTTGTTACTTCCAATATAACAGGAAGCGGCGCTGTAAGAGATGCCAATTGATTTAGCGTATTTTTACAGAATTGTACAACCTGCTAAAATTTGAAGCGGAAATATTCAGATAAGAAGCCAGATATTTGTGGGGAATTAGCTGCAAGAGATGTGGACTTCTTTTTGCAAAAGCACTGAAACGTTCTTCAATGCTAAATGCCTGAAGTTCAATGCAGCGTTGTATAGTACCGCATAAAACAGCCTCTGTCATTTTTCTGTATAGCCTTTCAAAATCAGGAAAATCCCTGATATGCGCTTCAAAATCATCGTAGCTGATTGACAAAAACTCACTGTCACTGATGGCCTGCAGGCAAAATCTGGAAGCCGTTCGCTCTATAAATGATTCAGGCACTCCGCTCAGTGAAGGAGGATATGAAAATGCAATAATATGTTGTCTGTCATTATGATAACAGTAAGACATCTGCAGGCCTTTCAGTACAAGCAACATATCGCGCTGAACATCACCCTCGCCCAAAATGATTTCATTCTTGGCAGCTATTTTTTTCTTGCATTTCGATAAAAAAACATTGAACGAATCTTCGCTTAAGGGCGCAAAATTCCTAAAAAAACCGAGATAAGATTCGGGGCTAAGCATAGCATTATTCTTTTCTGTTGAAAATAATTTCGAAACAGTCGTTGCATTCCTCAGTTAAGAAAAGTCGGTTTTCTCCTTCAAATTCAATGGAATAGGTATTTGTGACTGTAGTATGATCCTGATTGCCAAGATAGAGCAGAAACACTTCACCAGTTCTGAAAAGAGAAGTCCCCTTTTCTATCCAGTAAAAATTACTGTGCAGGGTTGTTGTATCGCGGTAATGGGTAAAAATTCCATTCTTTTGAAAAAGATAGGATTCATCAAAACCAGCTGTTTGTGGCGTCAATGTCTGCCCCAAGAGTCCGCCACTTGAACTTTCCCAGGCCCATTCGCCTACGAGGCGCTCTTCTGTTTTTTTAAGCTCATCCTTTTTGCAGGATAAAAAGAATATAGCTATAATCAACATTATTGTAAATCTCATAACTTTTTAATTTCAACAAAATTAGTAAATACCATTCAAAAAAGATTGAACATCGCACTGATAGTTATCACAAATTCCTATCCTGCAGCTCTATTTTAATTTAATTTTAAGAAAATGCCATCAAAACTTGCATTCAAACAAACGTTTGGTATATTTGTGTAAAATTAGTCTATCCTATATGGCATTGCAGAAAATTACAAAGGAGGAAATCATCAGAATCGGTATCGACCTGTTCCGAAAACAGGGATATAACCGTACTTCCATGAACGATCTTGCACAGGCCTGCGGTTTGCAGAAAGGCAGTTTTTATCATTATTTCAGCAGCAAAGAAGCGCTGATGTCCGCCATTTTAGATACCTTATATCAATACTACCGCAACAAGATATTTTCACTGGCCTATGATCAGACAAAAACGCCTGCCGAACGTATGGAAATATTTTTTAAAAAACAGGAGCCAGTTTTTACCCAAGACCTCACAGGTTGCCTTTTCGGAAATATCACCTTGGAAACAATCAGCATGGAAGAAGAATTCAAATCTGTGATTCAAGCTTTTTTCTCCGATTGGATTGATGCATTTAAACAAATTTTTTTAGATGACGGTAACTCGGATGACCAAGCCCTCATACTTGCCCGGCAAAGTGTGATGGAAATAGAAGGTGCCCTGATGCTGATGCGGGTTTTTGCCGATGTGGAGATTTTGAAACAGTCCTGTGAAAGGGTTATGGGAAGGTTTAAAACAATAAATAGTATCAAGTAGCAAGTATCACTTGTATCAGTTACTTGATACATGTTACCTGATACTTGACTCTAAAATCAAAATATTTTTTCATCATTTAACTTAATAAAACAAAGCATGAGCAGACGAATCAATAAAGTAGCAGTACTTGGCTCGGGTGTAATGGGAATGGGCATTGCTGCCTTATTCGCCAATATCGGCCTCGAGGTTGTGGTACTCGACATCGTTCCGTTCGACCTGAGTGAGGAGGATAAAAAAAATCCTGCCAAAAGGAACAGAATGGCCGCATCGGCACTCGAAGCCGCGGTGAAAGCCAAAGGCTTGGAACCTTTTTACGATGCCGAATATGCATCGAGGGTTACAATAGGTAATTTCGATGATGATTTTGGAAAAATTGCCGATTGCGACTGGATCATCGAGGTAGTTGTAGAACGTCTCGATATTAAACAGCAGGTTTTTGCAAAGGTGGATGCCATCCGTAAAAAAGGCTCATTGGTGACTTCCAATACCTCGGGCATTCCAATTCACATGATGTTGGAAGGACGCAGCGAAGATTTCCAAAAGCATTTCTGCGGAACGCACTTCTTCAATCCGCCACGTTATCTGCGTCTGTTGGAGGTTATTCCAACGCCAAAAACAGATCAGGCAGTCATTGATTTCTTTATGGAATTTGGCTCAGTCCATTTGGGCAAACAAACTGTTTTGTGTAAAGACACTCCGGCATTTATCGCCAACCGTGTGGGTGTTTATGCCATGGCAAAGATTTTCCAATTGACAGAAGAACTTGGTCTCTCTATCGAAGATGTCGATATGCTGACAGGTCCTGCACTAGGTCGTCCGAATACGGGTACCTTTGCGCTTGCCGACCTTGTGGGTTTAGATACCGCCGAGAAAGTAATCAAAGGCATCAAGGACAATTGCCCCAATGATGAGCAGGCAGGAACCTTCTACACACCTAAATACCTGCAGTTCCTGCTCGATAATAAATTTTACGGCAATAAATCCAAAAAAGGATTTTTTGAGCGTACCGATAAAAAAGATGCCAAAGGCAAAACCATTAAATTGGCTTTGAATCTGAGCACTTTGGAATATGCCCCTGCCGAAAAATCAAGAAGTTCGGTCATTGAAGCCAACAAACAGGCAGATAGTCTTTCTGGTAAAGTTCGTACCTTCTTCAATGAAAAATTCAATGATGATAAAGGTGCTCAATTGGTAAAACGTTCACTGCTCGGGCTTTTCGCTTATGTATCGAACCGTGTTCCCGAAATTTCGGACAATGTTTATAGTATCGACGACGCACTACGCACAGGTTTTGCCTGGGATATCGGACCTTTCCAGTACTGGGATATCGTTGGTGTAAAAAATGCTGTTGATTTGGCTGAAGCCGATGGTCAGATAATCGCCCAATGGGTAAAAGATATGATCGCTGCTGGCAATGAGTCTTTTTACAAAGTTATTGCTGGAGTTAAACATTTCTATGACCTTGGCACTAAATCTTATCAGCAAGTTCCAGGTGCCGAAAAGTCGATTATACTGGATAACATCCGCGACAAATCGGTAGTCTGGAAAAATTCCGATGCTCAATTGCATGACATCGGAGACGGGGTTCTCTGTTTCGAGTTCCGCTCTATGCACAATACCATTGGCGAAGGCGTTGTACGTGGTTTGATAGAGGCTGTTCAATTTGCTGAAGATGGCAACTGGAAAGGGCTTGTTATTGGTAACAATGCACAGCATTTCTCTGTTGGCGCCAATCTGATGTTGATTGCCGGTATGGCTTATGAGCAGGAATGGGATGAACTGAATATGGCGATTCATGCTTTCCAGCAAATGAATATGCGTCTGCGCTACTCCAATATTCCGGTGGTTGTTGCTACCCAGGGCTATGTGTTTGGTGGTAGCTGCGAAATGGCGATGCACTCAGATGCAGTGGTCGCTTCGGCCGAATCCTACATTGGCTTGGTAGAAGTTGGTGTTGGTCTAATTCCGGGCGGTGCTGGTACCAAGGAATTTGCAGTCCGTGCCTCCGATGCCTTCCATAAGGAAGAAACGCAGGTGCCGATTCTTATTGACAAGTTCAAAACTATTGCAATGGCATCGGTAGCCACTTCAGCCAGCAAGGCTTTCAAAGAGGGCTATCTGCGCAAGGGTGTCGACCGTATCTGTATCAATAGCACACGCACTTTGATGGAAGCAAAACGTGAAGTACTTTCTTTGGCTGAGGCCGGATATATTCAGCCAGCTCCGCGCAACGATGTCTATGTCATGGGCCGTATTGGTTTGGGTGCGCTCTATGTTGCTGCCGAAACTTTACGTCTGGGTAAATATGCTAGCGATCACGATATCAAAATTGCCAAGAAAATTGCCTATGTCCTCTGTGGTGGCGATCTCTCTGCTCCTCAAATGGTTTCAGAACAATATCTTTTGGATGTTGAACGCGAAGCTTTCTTGAGTCTTTGTGGTGAGCAAAAAACACTGGAGAGAATTCAGGCGATGTTGTCGACAGGAAAACCGCTGAGAAACTAGAACTAGAATCTCTTTGTATCAAGTATCAAGTATCAAGTATTAGGACTTCTTAAAATTGTGTTCAACGGCAGGGCTTAGAATAATATTGACTTGCAATTATCATTCAACAGACCTAATTTTGTAAATTATTTAACCCCTAATTTTTTACCTATGCACAATTTTAAAGAATTAAATATTTGGAAGCAATCAATGGACATTGCAGAAGACGTAAATCGAATAGTTGAACTAATGCCTAAACATCACATTTGGGGATTAGGAAGCCAATTATTAAAAACCTCAGTATCAGTTCCTTCCAATATTGCCGAGGGCTGTGGCCGTAAAACAAATGAACAGTTTCTTTATTTTTTGAATGTTGCACTGGCCTCTACTTTTGAACTTGAAACTCAAATAATATTAGCAGTACGATTTGAAACTGTTGAAAGCAATAAAGCTGATGAAGTTTTAAAAAAAATTGAAGCAGTTCAAAAAATGACCATTAAATTGGTTGAAAGCATTGGTAAAAAATCTTGATACCTGATACCTGATACTTGATACGAAAATTTAATCATCAATTAAACACTTAAAAAAAATGGAAGCATACATCATAGCCGGCTACCGCAGCGCCGTAGGAAGATCCAAAAAAGGCGGATTCCGATTCATGCGCAGCGATGATTTAGCCGTAGAAGTAATCAAACACCTGATGGCTCAGGTACCAGAAGTTGACCCCGCATTGGTTGACGATGTTTTTGTTGGCTGCGCCAATCCCGAAGGGGAACAAGGCTTACAAATCGGCCGACAAATTTCGATGCGCGCCCTGGGCAAATCAGTTGCCGGGATGACCATCAACCGCTATTGCGCATCGGGATTGGAATCCATTGCACTTGCAGTTGCCAAAATCCGCGCAGGTATGGGACATGTATTTGTTGCCGGCGGCACCGAAAGCATGAGCCTTATCCCAATGACTGGTTATAAACTGGCGCCAAACTACGGCGTAGCAGCTGAACATCCCGATTACCTTGTAGGTATGGGACTCACAGCAGAAGCTGTAGCACAGAAATACAACATCTCCCGCGAAGATCAGGATGCCTTTGCCTATCGCTCGCACATGAATGCAGCAAAAGCATTGGACAATAAACTTTTCGAAAGAGAAATTGTGCCTGTGAATGTAAAAGAAGTCTATGTTCAGGACGGCAAGCGCAAAGAACGCAGCTGGACCGTAAACGAAGACGAAGGTGTACGTCGCGATACCACACTCGAAGGACTTGCGGCATTGAAACCGGCTTTTGCAATGGGCGGCAGCGTTACAGCTGGTAACTCATCACAAACATCCGATGGAGCTGCTTTTGTACTAGTTGTCAGCGAAGAAATGGTGAAACAACTCAATCTAAAACCAATTGCTCGTATGGCTGCCTGCGCAGTTGGCGGTGTAGAGCCACTCTATATGGGTATCGGCCCTTGCGTAGCCATTCCAAAGGCATTAAAACAGGCTGGCATCAGTCAGAATGACCTTCAATTGATTGAATTGAACGAAGCCTTCGCTGCTCAGTCCTTGGCTGTAGTTCGCGAGTTGGGCCTCAATCCCGATATCATCAATGTAAATGGTGGTGCCATCGCTTTGGGTCACCCGCTCGGATGCAGCGGAGCCAAATTATCGGTTCAACTCTTCAATGAAATGCAACGCCGCAACCTTAAATACGGTATGATTTCTGCTTGTGTGGGCGGCGGTCAAGGCATTGCCGGTATTTATGAAATGCTGTAGCAATTAGCAATTATACTGTTAAATAGAATAAGCTCCTGTCGAAAGATGGGAGCTTTTTTTGGTACACGTATCCGTTGTAAAGGAAATGCTTCCAATCCTGTTCTGACATTTTTTTGTCTGCACATGATTACTGGATTTCAAGATAGACAGGATACTGCAAATTGTATAAATCTTGCCGTCAAAATCCATCTAATCAAGTAAGATAAAAAATCTTGTCCATCCCATAATCTTTTCCAATCCTGTTCTGACATTTTCAAGATAGACAGGATTTTCGAATCTTGTCCATCTCACAATCTTTTAAAATCCTGTTCTGACATTTTTTTTACAAGATTCTTATTGTAAACCCTTTTAAAATCTAAACTTCTGCCACCAAAATTTATTAATAGCCCGTCTGCAATATTGTAGGCTTCGCAGTAGTTAATTGCCTGTGCCTTATGCACATCCTCCAATTTTTCAACGGCTTTCAGTTCAACCATGACGCTACCTTCCACAAAAAAATCAACCCTTCTTGTCCCAATTTCTTCACCCCTGTAATAAATCTTCATTTCTTTTTCTCTTTCAAATTCCAATCCTGCATAGCGCATTTCAATAGCCAATGCACGCTGATATATAAGTTCCTGAAAACCATTACCCATTTCACCATGTACCTGCATGGAGCAACCGATTATCTTATGCGTAAGCTCGTTAATGTCTTCAAATTTTATCTTTTCCATCTCTGTTAAATTTTTAATTTTCAAATTGTTTTTTTTCCATTGTCTGCACAGGATTACTGGATTTCAAGATAGACAGGACTCTTGAATCTTGTCCATCCCACAATCTTTTAAAATCCTGTTCTGACATTTTCAAGATGGACAGGATTATTTAATCATGTCCATCCTATAATCTTTTAAAATCCTGTTCTGACATAGATGGACAGGATTTTCGAATCTTGTCCATCCCACAATCTTTTTCCAATCCTGTTCTGACATAAATAGACAGGATTTTCGAATCTTGTCCATCCCACAATCTTTTTCCAATCCTGTTCTGACATAGATGGACAGGATTATTTAATCTTGTCCATCCCACAATCTTTTACAATCCTGTTCTGACATAGATGGACAGGATTTTCGAATCTGAACTATTTTATGATAAAAACTATTTATCCTTATTACAGATAATCAGACTGCCAATAACGCCGGGAATCCAACCCAGACATGTAAGGACAAAAACAATGAGAAAGGATCCGCAACCTTTGTCAGCAACAGCAAGCGGCGGAAAAATGATACATAAGATAACTCGCAGTAAGCTCATTCGGTTTAGTCTTGAGGTTTCATTTAAAAAGGCGAAAAGAGGGTTGTATCTAAATCGTTCTCTCCCTCTTTTCAGTTCCAAGTGACGTCATAGGAACAAGATATAAACGATAGTTTTTACTGCAAAGTTCCCTGGCCGGGTAAAAAATCTGAAGTAGAGAGCAGTTGACCAAATCACAAAATTGATATTCGCCAAAGTGGTCGAACTAATATATTTGATAAATACTTATTTAACAATGCAATTATTTACCCCATTTACAATTAAAACCGGGATTAAAGTTGCCATTCAGGAAATCGCCTTTTCCTTTAACAAGGACTTGACATTCGGGATACTTCTCTGAGAAGCCAATTAGAAAATCATAAGTAAAATTATCTTGCCATACATCAATAACCAAATCATTTGCTAATAGTCTGATAATTCTAGTATTGGCGCATTTTCTTTTTATCCGTATCTAATTAGAACTACTTTTACTCGCTCCAATACACTTTACCCGGAGTGAATTTGCCATCATTCCAGATGAGCTCCATTTTATTACCGATTAAACCGGATTTTTTATATTTTTTATACTCATCACATAAAAAATAAGACACATCAATACTCGATGATTCAGATGATAATGAATAGGTTGTACACCTAAAAAAAATGGGTTCTTCCTGACTCAAAATGATATTTTGTTCATTTTCGCCCTTAAAAAAATTTTGTTCAAAATCCTCATTAAGAAAGACATCTTCATTATTTAAATAGTTGAAATTCTTGCCGTCATAAATGTAAAAATTAAAATCTGTGTAACAAATACCTACTGTGCCATTTTGACCGAGAACAGCAATAAGCTTATTCCCATTGCTGATCTCCCAAATTTTAAGACTTACTAACCCATCAAATGATCCAATTAGGTAAGCAAATTTCTGATCTTTAGCTATAAATCTAAATGAATTATATCCGATTAATACCATTGTATCCTCGGATTGCTCTTTTACAATTTTTTTTCGCTCTTCTTTAGATAATCCTAGTAAACTTGAATCGGGGAGATTCTGAAAGAAAAAAGTAATATCCTGCGACAATATTTTGGTACTCATCAGCACCAAAATTGATAAAACAACTAAGTTTTTCATATATTTTTAATCTAAAAACTTTTTAAATTATGGTTAGTTTTATATCTGCACACAATCAAATATACAATTTATATTTTAACAAACAAATGAAAATAAGACACTTATTCTATTTTTTTCGCTTTGCCTTTTAAACATTTTTATAACATTACTCACTCGCTCCAATATACCTTTCCTTTGGTAAATTTGCCATCATTCCAGATGAGCTCCATTCTGTTACCAATAAAAGCATATTCTTCAAGGATTTCACGCGGTTCTCCATCTCCAAATTTTACAACAATATTCAAACCTTTTCTGGGCAGTTCGTAAGATAGCATAGGCAGAATATCGTTTTCGATAAGTCGTTGAAAATTTTCATCATAATTTTCCTTAAAAAAGTTGGAAACCACTTCTTCCGGCATCACGTCTGCCCAGTTCAATAATTTATATGTTTTCCCATTATGAACATAAAAGTCAAATTGCGAAATAATACACATTGGACCACAACTCTCGAGATAAGTGCCTATTAGTTTAGTACCATTTTTCATGTTCCAGAAGCAGAGTTGAAAACGACCGCCAAAAGCTCCACTCATTTCAAGGTAGCCATTTTTCTTATCCAGCACATCAACAGAGTAAAAGTTATCTTCATTTTGATATGGTTTACTTTCCGAGGCACATTTAATAATTTTTTTTCTAATATCTTTTGATAAATTCATAATACTGCTATCGGGAAGATTCTGAAAGAAAAAAGTAATATCCTGCGATAAAAGATTCGTACTAAAAAGAGCTACGGCGAATATTAAAATTAAATTTTTCATGCTAATCAATTTTTGTTTCACAGGTTTGAATGACTGTTTATAAGATTATTGAGTACAATTAAAAAACGGAAAAGCGGCTTGTATCTGAATCGTTGCCCACCACTTTTCCTATCTGATTGACGTCGTCAGAATGCAGGTTTAACAATAATATTTAAAATTAAGTTCCTTAATACAAAAAAAGGCTGCCCGAAAATACTTCGAGCAGCCCATTAAGTTTAATTAAGAGCTTAATTTTTAACCAGTTTTTGGGAGAATTTTCTGCCGCTTTCGGTATCGAATACTGTAACAATGTACATACCTTTTGGCAGTTTTTCGGTATCGAGCAAGTATTGTTCACCATTGTAATTTTCTTCCTGCAAAAGTTTTCCGGAGATATCCAAAAGTGATACTCTAAAGTCGGATGCATAGTTTAAATAAACAACGGTCTGGTTTTGAGCCGGATTTGGATACAACATCATATTGTAAGATGGGCTCACTGCTCCGGCTGCTTCCTCGGTAGCAACCAAGTTTCTGTCAAAAACAGGCAATTTGATGTGCGAAGGATGCTCGGGCGAGAAAGCGACTCTGTTTACTGCGATGCGCGGAGACATTTCAACCCCATTAAAAGTATAGGTTTGTCCATCTCCCGGACGACGACGGAAGAATTCCCCATCATTGATAGGTAAATTTGGATTCACCTGATAACGGGTATAATTACTGCTGCTGATGAGTATTTTAATTTTGTGCTGACGACCAAAGGTATAAGCAATTGGCAGCATTTCGAAAGCATACTCATAAATCTCGCCGATGTTAATATTTGTAAAAGGCGCATTGTCATTTTCCTGACCATCAAAAATAGATCTTGCATAGGCACGACCTCTGGCGTTTACACAGCCCTCGGCTACAAAAAGTTCGCGACCATCGGGGTATACATCTACAATACGCACAAAGAAATCGGTATCAGTTGGTCCGTTTAAGGCGCCTGCAGGATTCGATTTAGCATAAAGTACTGCTTTTGGAAAACCCATAATGCTCACTGTATCGTTCAAAGTTGAGGTTTCGAACTGAATCACACCAGGACGATCCATAGTGTATTGTGACCATTCAGTAAGGTCAAACTGTCCCTGGCTGGTTCTTTGCCCGTCAGGAGTTTTTACAATCATATTGCCACCGCCGATGGTTCTGATTGGATCCTCCGGATCGTGAACATACATTTTGAATCCTTCATTGGCTTGTGGTGCATTTCTATCAATCGTACCATTTTGATGCAGGTAATAATTATCCCAGCGAATACCGCTTGTGAGTGGAAATTCATTGGCGGCAAACCAGTAGTTACCAATACCATTATTTACATTGGTACCGTCATCGACCGGACCAACCACATAGTAACGGATATCGGGCACCTGGCGAAAATCTTTATATGGAATGGCATTGATTTCACCGTCATCCAAACCGGGAATGAGCGGATTGCCAAGTGCAGGAATATCCAAACTGATTATATTCTGATTCTGAGTTAAAATATCTCTCACTGCAATTTTTACACCTCTGAGTGGTTCAGTACCATTCATAAAAGCAATCAGCTGATTAAGTGGCACCTTGTAATCTTCGGCAGGGAAGCGAATTTGAAATACTGTTGCGACGGTATTCCAACGAGTCGACTCAGGAATGAAAGCCTTTGGCTCACCCAAAAACTGGGTGGAATCGTAGTTCATATTAAAGCGGTACCAGGAGATAATTTCTGACTGAAGTGCCTTTGATATTGGCAAATCGGTATTAGAAAAATCATCGAGACTGAAACCGACAATGTCACCCACATTTTCGGGATAGGTCATATCGCCAGTTGTACGGCTACCCATAGTCTGATGTGCCCATGGACCGATGACCAATTTCTGTAGGTACTTTGCTTTTTTATTAGGATCGAGATGTGTTTTTAACAGTTTCCATGTCTCTATCTGTCCGTCGATAAAAATATCCCACCAACCGGTAAAATGGTACATTGGCACCTCCATATTGGTGTAGCGGTTGACAGTTCCGTTAGGATCGCCTAGGCCCTGAGCATTTACGGGTGCATGCGACGCGTCCATATCTACACGTCCTATACTATTGGGATAATAACCAGCAGGGCTGCCATTGTAGCGAACAGAAGAAAAATGGCTGATGGCACGATTAGCCGCTTCGAACTTATTAGACAAACCATAATCGGTGGCAGAATGCATGTTATTATCGATGTCATTATCAATGGCATTCAAATCATCGTCAGTGCCGGTAAAAATCTGACCTTTGAGCCAACCGTTGACCAATTGGTCGCGAAAAACACCATTTTGGAATCCTGTACTTTTATAAAATTCCTGCGTTGCCACAATTGGAATTAAACACTTCAAACCGGGCTGTGAAGGATCAACCTTGCGTGCCGCAGCTGCCTGATATTGATTGTAACCCAAAGCCGATGCTCCAAACATACCGATACGACCATTGGTGAGTTTGGCCTGCGTTTCTTTGATACCATCGCCGTCATTATCCCACATCCAGTCTTTATCCAAAATAAACTGAATGGAATTGTAACCATCCTCGTGTTTATTGCCATTTCTGGGATCAGAAAGCGGCGTAACGTCCAGTACATGTCCATAGTTGGAATGATAAGGATTTTTATTCCAACCGTCGCTATACAACGGCAAATACACACCCTCCGATGAATATCTTCCGCGCATATCCTGTACGGCATAGGAATATCCCAAAATATTAACGGGGGCAGCTACTCCATCCCAAGTTCCTTTGTTATAGGGTGTTCTTGAAAAAACCATTGGTAACTGAAAAGGATTTGGATTGGGTTGACCATTGACCGAATCATACATAATATATTGTATGCCTTTGGGTAAAAGCTGAATGGTCTGATTTCCTACCAGAGGAATATTTACCGTAACCAATAGTGAATCTCTTAATATCGGAAGATAAACATCCGTCATCAGATTGATGCCATCGGGCATTGTTACCGGTATGGTAAATTTGGTGGCCAATTCCTCAATATTATCGAGCTGACCATTGTTGTTTTGTGCATTTGCTGAGCAGCAAAATAGTGCAATCAGCGTTATAAAAAATGTTAATCTCATAAATGTCGATATTTTATATTGCAAGCTATTAGAATCAAAAATACATATTTGTCAAAAAAAATGAAATACAATTTATATTTTTTTTGAAAATATTTCTAATTTTCGACGAAACTTAAAACCTTGAAACAGTATGAACTACAAAAGCATTTTATCAATTTTTATACTAAGCTTAGTATTTATCGGTTTTTCAAAAGCCCAAAACATTACAGTAAAAGGTAAAATTACTGATGCTACGAATGGCAGTCCTCTTGCTTTTGCCAATATAGGCGTTGTTGAGTCGGGAACTGGCACTACGAGCGACGAAAATGGAAATTACAGTATCGAACTGGATTTTTCTGCAAAGGAAAGTTATACATTGTCTTTTACCTTTATCGGTTTCGATGAAATCAAAAAAACGGTCATTTCCACTGATTTACAGCTTGACATTGCGCTTGAGGCTTCTTATATCACTGGAGGAGAAGTAGTTATTTCAGGTTCCAGGGTAGCTGAAAATATACTTCAATCGCCCGTTAGCATTCAAAAAGTTAATTCACAGCAAATCATCTCAACAGCTGGCGGTAATTTCTATGACGGTTTCAGAAATTTGCGCGGAGTCGATATCAATACCTCCAGTGCTGGCTTTCAGGCTATAAATATGCGTGGATTCAACAATACTTCACCGGTAAGGGTAGTGCAGTTTGTAGACGGCATGGATAATCAGGCTCCCGGACTTAATTTTCCTGTTGGCAATCTCGTAGGCGCTGGTCCGCTCGATATTGAAAGTGTTGAAATTATTACAGGTCCGGCTTCTGCCCTTTATGGTGCCAATGCATTCCAGGGTGTTGTAAATATGATAACCAAGAACCCTTATGATTATCAAGGGCTTGATGTCGAAATAAAAGGGGGCAGCAGAGACTGGATTGAGGGTAACTTCCGCTTTGCCAAGGCCTTCGGAAAAGAAAAGAAATTTGCCCTAAAACTTACCGGTTCTTACCTCAGCATGCAGGATTGGATAGCAGATGATGAAGTTGCTAACCGTTACGGTGACATCAGCACTGAAATTAACCTCAGCTCCATCGTTTCACAACAGCAGTACAATCAAAATCTGTCACAGGCAGACCGCGATCAGTGGGTTGCACTAAATAATTATATTGAGTTCAATCCGGTTGTTGGACAATTGGGGCTGAACAGAAAACAGGTCACTGCACCGGGTTATTTGGAAAACCAACTGGCCGATAACAATGTAAGAAGCCTCAAGGCAGGCCTTGGACTGCATTATCGTTTCAATCCACAGACCGAACTTTCCTACACTGGAAAATTTGGCCTCGGCTCTGCAGTTTATCAGGGAGCTAACCGTTATGCCATCCGCGACATTCTTTTCCAGCAGCACAAACTGGAAATGAAGGGTAAAAATTATCTTGTCAAAGCATATGGAACGCTGGAAGATGCAGGAAAATCTTATGATGCAGTTTTTACAGGTATCAATGTTTCTAGAGCTTCAATCAGCGCCAATTGGGTACCGACTTATCTTTCAACCTTCTTCGAAACCCTTGGCAATCTGAATAATGATTTTGATAATGATGCTCAAAACTGGATGGTGGATAGTGCTACCAATGTTGCACTTGCTGCTGCCAATGCCAGCTGGTATCAGGCTGGTTCTCCTGAGTTTGATTCGGTCAGAAATACCATTATTACAAGTGCCGACTTGCAAAACGGCTCCTTGTTCGTGGACCGCTCTTCCTTCTATCATGTCGACGGTCAGTATAATTTTGATATGGTAAAATGGCTCGATCTGCAGGCCGGAGCAAATTTCAGATACTATGCTCCACGTTCTTTCGGCACTATTTTCTCTGACACTATTCTTAATCCCGGTGATACCCTTGCAAATGGAACAGCCAATCCTAAAGGAGATTTCAATCGATTGAGTGTTTGGGAAATGGGTGCTTATGTACAGGCTACTAAGCGATTATTGAATGACCGACTCAAAGTACAGGCCTCTGTGAGAATCGATAAAAATCAGAATTTCCAACCTCAGTTCTCTCCAAGGCTATCAATTTCTTATAATTATCTTTCTCATAATTTCAGAATCGGAGCTCAGTCAGCTTTCCGCACTCCTACCCTACAGAATCAGTTTATTCTGCTCGATTTGGGACCAATTACCCTGTTAGGAAATTTAAATGGTTTCGATAATCTTTACACACTTAATTCTGTAACAGCCTTCCGCGATAGTCTTGCAGCTGTTAACCAGGATTTGAATGCAGTTGACCCTAATATCCTTAAAACAATCAGCTATGGTGCACTTAAACCCGAACAGGTTTTCACTGCTGAACTTGGCTATCGAGGCATTTTCTTCAAAAAGCTTTATGTCGATGCCGATGTTTACTGGAATCGTTACACAAATTTCATTGGCGATGTCAGGGTTGCCCGTCCTCTGAGCGGGGCTGTTGCAGGCGAAGAAAGCGGATTCGACGCAATAGTTACCCGCAATTATGAAAATTATCAAATTCCGGTAAACAGTTCAAAAATTGTTCAGTCGCTTGGTGCGGGGATAGGTCTGACCTACTTTATCAGCAAAAAGTTCCAGGCAGGAACAAACTATACCTATGCCAAATTGCTCACGACTGATTTGGAAGATGAAATTATCCCAGGTTTCAATACACCTGAACATAAGGTTAATCTCACCTTATCGGGCAACAGAATCTGGAAGGGACTTGGTTTTAGCACCAGCTTCCAGTGGGTTGACCAATTTGAGTGGCAAAGTCCTTTCGGCAATGGCATTGTTCCATCTTACAATATTTGGGATCTGCAGTTGAACTATGCAATCGATTACAAAAAACATACAATGACTGTTCGCATGGGCTCTTCAAACCTGCTCAATAACCAAAGACGTGAGATCTATGGTGGTCCAACTATTGGCAGAATGATTTATGGTTCAATGCTGTTTAATATTAAATAGATCATCATATTCGCTTCTCGAGCGCTCTCGTATAGGGACGAGATCGGTTTTCAGAAGGCAGATTTTTAGCTCTTTTTAGATTATCGGATTGACAGAAGCCGGATTTTCAGCTCATAGTTAATTATAAATAGCTGATGTCTGACAATCTGCTATCTGACAATCTCAAAACAAAAAAAGGCCACCTCTCCAGGCAGCCCATTCCTAACAAATTAACTCAAAAAAACTATCTCAATTATTTCTTAGATTGTCAGATTATAAGAACTCAGATTTTCAGCTCTTCGTACTTGTGTCTGATATCTGACAATCTGATGTCTGACAATCTGATATCTGACAATCTGCTATCTTATCTGAATGTTTGATTTTGCAGCGATGTTATTGATATTTCCCTTGTTGTCTTCAGCAGTGATGCTGTAGAAGTAAACACCTGCGCTGAGTGGATTGCCTGCTTCGTCGGCAGCGTTCCATATTTCGGTATTGAATTTACCCTGACCGTTGTTATCGGTAGAGACGA
>JBIPOO010000076.1:0-15938 GCA_044379045.1 Saprospira sp. | reverse complement strand
ATAAAATTTAGAGGTCTTACTTTTTTTGAATCATCGCAAAGGTTACTTGACCGTCTTTTTTGAAAAACGCTTCTTACGACGCCAGCTGTAAATCAGACCAAAAATTGTCAGAAGGACCAAAGGTAGTCCAAGATTGATGATTTGCCATTTTGTTTCTTCCTTCAAAGCCCTTTCCTGATCGAGTGGACGCAGTTTTATTTCTTTGCTTCTGGCCTCAATAAGCCCAGTATCGTCGAGCAGGTACTCAATGCTGTTCATGAGGAATTCCTTATTGGCAAATTCTCTAGGGCCATATTCAGGATGAAATCCGGCACCTAAAGGAATTGTTTTTCCCGAAGAAGGATAGACATCATTTTTGGCCATGTCGCCATCCGACACCACAATCATTTTAGCAAAACTGCCCTGAGCTTTGATTGGATAATTTCCGGCAGCAGCCCATTTGCTATTAACTTCGGGCGGAAGTCTGTTCCTGAAGAAAGATTCAAAATTTCCTTCGAGTAGTACAGCAATAGTCTGGTTTCCTTTACTAAAGGCTTCAGGCTCGATACGGGTGTTGATGATGTCGAGTGTTACCGGAGTAGGCGGATACTGAACCCGACTGTATTTTGAGGACCTCAGCAGTGGAATTTTTTTGATATTTGCCTTCGTTTTAACGGTATCAATGCTCGAAGCATATTTCGATATGACAAAATCCATATTGTTGACAATTGGATGGTCAATCGCCGTTTTACCACTTTCTTTAGCTTCAATCGGAGTGAGATAGGGGAATGCCAGCGGATAAAAATACCATTTTGGATTAATTCTTTGTCCAGAACTACTCTGCAAGCCAACCAAAGCACCGGCATCGAATGAGGCAATTAGATTGGCATTGATACGGGCACCATAATTAAAGAGTAATTTCTGCAAATCGTGCTCAGTTTCAAAAGGCACTGCTGTACGGCTCTTATTGCGCAGACTGTCATCATCTATTTTAAGTCCGTCAACCATCCACAATACTCTGCCACCGTTCATTATATACTGGTCAATCTTGAACTGATCGTCATAACTGAAAGGCTCTAATGGTTTTTGTACAATAATCAGATTGATATTGCTGTCAATTTGATTTACCTGCGAGAGATTGAGACGGGCAATATCATAATATTCGAAGAGCGCTTTTTCAAATTCATTTGTGAAAGGTCTTTGTAATTCACCATGGCCATCCATCAGTACAATTCTTGGCCGTTCGCGCAGTTTCAATTTTTGAATGGCGACAGCAAATTTATATTCCAGGGTATTAATAGAGGGAATAATATCAGATGGTTGATTATAACGCTCGACAAGTTTTACTACCTGAATCTGATTCCCATATCTGATAACAGCAGCCGGGTAAACCAACATTGATTTGGCTTGTCTCTTGTCGATTACCTCAGTTGATCCAATACCAATTTTAGCGAGTTTCTTCTGCATTTCTACATTCTCAGTTTCATTGCCTGCCAATGGATTAAGAAAACGATAGTCGATCATTTTTCCGGAACGTTCTCTAAAAACATTTAGCAAATCGCGGGTTGCATTTTGTAGTCGTCTGAATTCGGAAGGAAATTCACCTTCGAGATAAACTTCGATTGTAAAAGCGGTAGTATCTTTTTTCAATGATTCCAAAAGCCTGTTGGTGGCTTTCATCATTGTGAATCGCTTATCGCCGGTAAGGTCGATTTTTGTGTATACAAAAGAGCCCAAAAGATTTACTGCAATAACAATTGCAAGAAGCATTGCAAGCCAAATAAGCGATTGAGTACGTTTGGAATTTTTCATAAATATACTTTGAGAATATTTCTATTTTCTATCTTAATACTATTGACTACCACTTTCTTTTTTCAAGTGCTGTTTTTGATGCAAAGAGAAAAACTGCAATCATGCTCAGAAAGTATATCAGGTCACGGGTATCAACGAGTCCCCGGCTGATGGAAGCATAATGATAATTTATACCAAGACTTTCCACTACACTATCTGCTCCCCCGAAGAATATGGGCAAACGGCTGATACTGCTGAAAGCATCGTAGCTGAAAGCACAAAAGAAAAGCCCCAGAATAAATGCGACAATCTGGTTTTTGGTGATACTGGAAGCAAAAATGCCAATGGCCGCAAATGTTGAACCAAGAAAAAACAAACCAATATAGGAGCCCCAGATTGCACCTGCATCCAGATTGCCCTTAGGCATCCCCAATTCCCAGATGGTAAAGTAGTATATAAAGGTTGGTAAAATTGACAGTAAGATCAGAAAAATACAGGCCAGGTATTTACCGGTTAGAATCTGCCAGTCGCTGAGTGGCCTGGTAACCAAAAGTTCAATAGTACCTGTTTGAATCTCTTCGGCAAAACTGCGCATCGTGATAGCCGGTATCAGGAAAAGAAAAACATAAGGCGCCATACCAAAAAAACTGTCCATGGATGAAAATCCATAACTGATTACGCTGTAATCGGGAAAAACCCACATAAACAAACCAGTTCCAATAAGGAAAACAGCTATTGCCACATAGCCGACCAGTGAGCTTAAAAAAAGATTTACTTCCTTATAAAAAATACTCCACATAACAATAAAGTAATTTATTTCGTTTTTTTATTGGGATATACCGGATTCCGATCATTGTAAATAAGCAGGGTTTTGAAGAGTTTGCTTTCACGCTCTTCGCCGCTCATCTCAGATAATGATTTCTGAAGGCCTTTATCATCGGCAGTCCATGATTTAAAATTATCGAAATTAAAGTCAATATTTTCTCCGCTTTGGAAATGCAATAGTTTTTGAATAAATACCAAATCTCGGTTAGTGACTGTTTTTTTTCCGATTCGCTCGCCTGTGTAAGGATTATGAACGTACATAATGACCTCTTTTTCCCTGAATGCTTTGTAGTAATAATAACTCAATTTGCCAATCACATGAAGTTTGACAAAATATGGTCTACCTTCCTGCTTATCGTCGGTTTTTATGTATGGAACATTATTCAGGCAGAGTCCCCAAATCTGTTTTTGAGTGAGACTGTCTAGCAGCGATTGTGATGCAGGTTTTAGTATCAGAATGTTTTCTTCCGCATTCAAATCATACTGCATCTTTGTAAAAATACTGTCGAGTGACGGGGTGTCTGCACTAAATTCGTTGAAACTTGTGTAGACTCCCGATTTAAAAGGATAATTGTTGCCAACAGGCAGCTGTGCAAAAACTGAAAAAGGAACAAGTCCAACTAAAAAAAACAACAGTTTTATAATCATAATTAATATTTTGTACGGTTTTTAATAAAAACGCCTGCACTGCAGCAGGCGTCAATATCGTACCAAACTAATGCCGATTATTACTTTTTAACAAGACCTTTTAAAGTATTTTCATTGATTTCAACTTTATAGTCTTTACGAAGCGTGTTGATCAGATCTTTTTCGAGCTGATCCTGATAGTCTGCGACAACATAACCGCGCGCTTCTTCAAGAGATTTAGAAGTTGCAGGGCTTACTGATTCGATTTTAGCGAAGTAGAATACATCTTCTTTTGTATAACCTTTGCTCAGCGTACCGGCCTTCCATTTCAATTCATCCAATTCTTTATTCTTGCCTCTTTCGAAATTGCCTTCACTGCTTTGAACCACAGCATTGTCTTTGTTGAAGCTTGCTTTTACCTGATCAGCATTGCCTTTGAGCGCTGCTTTTTTAATGCTTTTAAGCAATTTTTCATCCTTGCTTTTTACTGTATAAAAAGTTGCTTTGGCGCGTTCTTTCCATTGGTATTTACTCTTGTTTGCTTCGTAGAATTTTTTCAATCCTTCTTCGTCGCTCGAAGCTTTGTCCCAAACCAATTGTTTTTTTACTTCAAAAAGCAGGATACCTTCCTCATACTCACGCATGAGTGCTTTGAACTCCGGATATTTTTTATCCAATTGTGTTTCTTCAAACTCCAGACATTTTTGTGCGACTAATTTGCCCATAATTCTGTCAATCGCACCTTCCAATGTTCTGGGATTCATTGAAAAACGCTCATTAGGTGAGCGTTGCGCCAGCTGTGCAAATTCCTTGATAGTTCCATTTCTGTCACCAAGTGTAAAAATAGCACGTTCGTCACCCAATAGGTTATTTTCGGGATTCCAACGGCCCTGAAGGAAATTCGCATCAGCCTCCAGAATTTTTTTCAGATCTTTGTAAACAGCATCGTCCAATTTATATCCTGCTTCGCGTTTGATACGCTCTGTAAGGGTATCCTGAACAATCTTAAATCGCTCGTTCTGTTTGATTTTATTGGTCAGCTCACCTTTCACTTCCTGATAAGTAGGATTTTTCATAGCCTTGATTCTTTTCAAAATATGCCAGCCTGCATTGGTTTGAACTGGAGCAGAAATGGCACCGTCTTTTGATAAATCAAAAATTGATTTTTCAAAATCTGCAGGAAACTTATTAATACCAATCCAACCAATGATACCACCTCTTGATTTTGTGGAATTATCCATTGAAAACTTTGTGGCCAATTCCTCAAAAACATCATTAGTTTTCAACACATTATACAGAGAGTCAATCTGCTTTTTTGCAGCCTCATCGTTGCCTCTCACAAGTATATGCGCTAGTTGTACCTGACCGTAAGCAGGACGTACTTCAGTGACACGGATGATGTGAAAACCGTACTTGCTGCGAACTATGTCTGAATTCTGGCCTTTTTGAGTATTGTACATAGCTTTTTCCAACTCATAGGGCAGGAGCAGGGTAGTGAAATAGCCCAAATCTCCACCAGTATTTTTGCTGAAATTATCGTCGGAATATTGCTTGACCAATTCTGCAAAATTGTCGGCAGTAAGCTGATTTTTGACACGTTTAGCTTTTTCATAGGCCTCGCGGGTTTCGGCTTCTGATGCAGTTTCTGCTACTGTGAAGAGGATATGACTGATGCGACGGTCTTCTTTCGACCATTCAAATGCTTCTTTTACCAGTTTTTCGGTAATCTCACGGTCGGTAAGATAGGTACTCGAAAGCTGACGCTTGTATTGATTCTGCTCACGTTGTACTTCCGGATTCTTATCAAGTCCCATATCGTTGGCTTTGGCTACCTGCAATTTGAAATTGATGTAGAGCTGAAGATAATCGCGCAGTGATGCCTCTGAAAAATCGGCTTTATCACCGTTGTGTTTCATATAAATGTAAACAAATTCTGATACTCTGACCTCTTTGCCATTTACTGTGAAAAGCACAGGATCGTCATTTACATGTAGCGGACAGGAAACACAGTCAGTGTTTTTGGGATTGTAGTGTGCCTTGAGGCTTGTAGAAAAGCCTTTTAAAAACAGTACGATAGCAAGCGTAAGCGCTATACGGTATGTCATAAGATATTGATTTTGATATTTAACAAAATAGGTAACAAAACTCATGTTTTTTTGCGCCGTAAATTTAATTATTTTTTGTTTAAATGTTATCTGTTTAAGCCCATTATCACAAAAAATGATACAAAGTCCTATCTTTGTAGCATAATTAAACTAAAATACCTTTTTGATGTTCAAAGTTTCTGTCATTTTTCTGATGGCCTTTTCGCTGTTTTCATGCAAAACTCAAATCGCCGATAAAACTAAAAACGAAGTATCGCCCGTAAAAATTGCCAAATATTATGTTCGATATGTAGAACAGATCAAGGAATTGCAGCTCGAGGCCAAATATATCAACAGCAACGATTCCACATTTAGTATCCCCGGCGGCGTTTCTGTTGCCGATTTTAAACTCGAGGCTAAAAATTTGCCTAAAGAGGGTTGGATGCACCGTTATATTAAACGTCCAAGCGGCTGCGATAGTCTATATGTTTTTTCATACAATCCTGGAATCAAAAACGAAATTAAGGATTCGGTCATTTTTCCAATTTACCGCAATTTTAAACTGGAAACCCCAAAAATTAGCAAGAAAACTGGTGGGCTGGTGAGTTGGTCCGGTAACTCACTCACTCAGGATGATGGATTAACCCTTGTTTTTGAGGATGCCTCGGGTGTAAGCTATACCATCAATCATGTGGGTATCACACGAGGTCCGCAACTGGAAATCCGCCCAGAATTTCTCGAGGTTTTTGCCAAAGGAAAAGGCATTTTAAGGGTTGTGCACAAAAAAACAATCATTGGCAAAACTGATAATCAACGCAGTGTCAGACTGACCGAGTATTACAGAATGCCCATTGATATGGAGATTGTTGATTGAAATTTAAAAATTTGAAGATGTGGTAATTTGAAGATTTGTCATGTCCTATTGACGAGATCTAAATGCGCTAATTCGACCAAAAAACAGTTTTGGAACTAATATACCTTGCAGTTTTGTTCATTAAAAAAATCAAAGCAACGACATAGATAAAGTAAAGATCCACAATAAGTAATTTTTGGCTTTATGGGTTAAATTAGCTTTCAACAGGTATTTTTTATAAAAATGCAAAAGAGAAAAATCGACAAGTATTTAACTATCCAAAACAACTTTACAAATGATTTTATTTGTCAACTTTAGGGTATGAATTTAAAAGAAACAATACATCAAAGTCCGAAAGAATTTTTGTCACTTTGTAAAAATTATGACGTAAAGAATCTCTATGCTTTTGGTTCGTCCATTACCGAAAATTTTAATGAAGCGTCCAGTGATATTGATTTACTGGTAGAACTCAACACGGAGGATCCCCTTAAAAGAGGGCAGAACTTAATAGATTTATGGGATAAACTGGAAGCTTATTTTAAAAGAAAGGTCGATTTACTGACCTCCTCTTCTATTAAAAATCCAATCCTTAGAAGGAGCATTGACGCTACTAAAATTTTAATCTATGATGGAAAAGAGCTTAAAATATCTTAATGATATTTTGTTGGCAATTAAATTGATAGAGGATTTTACAAATGAGATTACTGATTTCAACACCTACAATCTGGATCTTAAAACCCAAAGTGCAGTCGAAAGACAACTTGCTATCATAGGAGAAGCGCTTAACCATTTCAAGAAGAATGAAGCGACTATTCAAATTCAAAATGATAAACAAATTGTTTCTTTGAGGAATAGATTGGTTCATGCTTATGACAGCATAGATAACTCTATTGTTTGGGTAATCATAAGCAAACACTTAATGCCTTTGAAATCTGAGATTGAAAAGCTAATCTTAGATTGAGATTTCAACCCAAATGGAGCTTAGAGCAATAGGAAAAAAACTGCCGATGTCCTTGAGTTTGACAGTTAATTAACGTAATGTATTGGTTATCAATAATAGCAAATTTGAATCGGCTCACTACAAACCGATTCAACACTAAATCTGCTATTATGGATTAGAGTACAAGGTTTTCCTTGAGTATAAAATTATCGCAGTAATCTGATTTAGATAACCTGAAAAGAAACCTTTCGTGCAGATATCTGAAAATAATTACCTGAAAGGCAATATTTTCTGATTTTGCAATTGTCAGTAATTTTGCTCTTATGGCTGAAGCATTTTTCATAGCATAAGATTCAGATATTCATTAAGCAACTTATCCATTTTCATAATTTTGGCGGTTTTAAATAAGCTGTTCAAGTCCTTGTCTTTTCTTTTCAGGTAATTCCTTAAGATCTCTGTCATGAGGTGAATACCGATTTTATTCCTGAATTTTACTCCATCACAAACCGACTTTTCCAAACTGTAAATGCTGATACCATCGATATGCACTATTTCAAGGTTATAAAGCAAATCAGACCAGTAATATACATGAAGTGGAGGATAATCCACTTTTTTTATTTTGGTCTTATTCGGAAAAGCCATACAATAGCTGCTTGGAATCATTGTGCTTAGTTCATAATAATACCATGAGGAAAACATACAAAAAACTCCATTGCTATAAATTTGACTCAGCTCTATCCATTCATTATTTTCGACCAACTCTTTATGTCGATACAACCCGGGTTTTATTTTTTCAACAAGACCTGACGCTTTCATTTTGCTGAGTTCCAAATATAGCGTACTATTCCGCTGAAGTTCTTTGCTCTTCAGGTATCCCCTGTTTTTTTTGAACAGTATTTCCAGAATTTCTTTTGAAGTATCCATAATGGACAAAAATACGGTAAATAAATTTATTTACCGTATTTTTGTGTGATTTTTATAAAAATGCAAATTCGCACTTACAATCGGTCTTCCATAATAACCATTATCGTCATTATCTGTTAGCTTGCTAATTTCCCCTCCTGGCTTTGAAGCTTAACATAGCTTTATAAAAAAAGTGGGATGTCATTTTGCATATTGTTGTTTTTCCGGATTGTCTTGGTCCAGTCACTGCTACGCTCTCTGTATTTTTATCATTTTGTAAAATTAGGAATTCAGTTCCTAACTTGAGGATAAATTTTAGATAGAAATGCGAATCAATGGTTGAAAGTTAGATAACATTTATTGTAAAATGCTGTAAAACAATTACATGTCACCCCTACGGGGCTTTTTTTTGTTAAATCTAATTTTTTCTAAGAACATTCGACTCCTAACGGAGCCATTTTTGCTTCAGAGAAGCAATTTGTTCTTAGAAAAAAGAGGCAAAGCATTTTTTAAGCCCTGTAAGGGTGACCTGTTTTCGATAAGTTAAATAAATTTAAATATCACATTATCAACATTTTAAATAGATGTAATTCAAGAAGATTAATAAATTTGTAACCTTGATTTGCATTAGAAATAAAATTACATGAATTGTTTAGATTTAACGCTGTGTCATAGGCTTTGTACAAATTTAACAAGCAATATCTATCATTATAACTCGCCAAATCTCATGAATTTTACTAGATTTGGCGAGTTATAAATTGTTTTTACGAAATTATAACACTCAATTTCAATTACTTAATAAATATACTAATTAACGGTCTCCGCCATCTGTATAAGCATTTTCTGATTAAGACAAAAAATGCAAATATCTATTTTGTAATCGCAGATTTTTTAAAACCAAAAACTATGATTGAAGCCAATCGGTCGGAAAAATTTGTTATATGGATTGAAGTTTTACAAAACTTCGTAATTTAGGCGACTCATTTAATCATATCAAGCAAGATTTATGTACATCCTCGACGATAAATACCTGGTTTCGGAAGATATTTTCGATAAAAACTTTGTCTGTAACCTCAATGCCTGCAAGGGTGCATGCTGTTGGGAGGGCGAGTATGGCGCGCCACTCAATGAGGATGAACTGGATATTCTGAAAGCAATTTATCCCGAGGTGAAACCTTATATCACTGCCGAGGGTATCAGAGAAATTGAAAAGCAGGGTAAATACATCAGAGACGAAGATGATGAACTATCCACTCCGCTCATCGGCGAAGCGGGGCCCTGTGTTTACATCAATTATAGCAATGATGGCACTGCTTATTGTGGAATTGAAAAGGCTTATCTCGAAGGCAAAGTCAATTGGCGCAAGCCGGTATCCTGCCATCTATACCCGATAAGGCTCCAACATTTGCCCGACTATATCGCGCTAAATTATGAAAAATGGGACATCTGTTCGGCTGCCTGTCAATTGGGCGATGAGTTGAAAGTGCCCGTTTATCGATTTTTAAAGGATGCGCTGGTGAGAAGATTTGGAGAAGATTTTTACGTAAAGTTGGACGATATGGCCAATTTTCATTATGAAAATTCACAGGAGAGATTGTGATTTCAAGATTATAAATCTTTGCTGCAATGCCCTATTCCAATGCCTTTTCGACAATAAAGCCATTGAGGAAATCAATTTTTCACCTTCAGGTTCCAATATCAAAAACTATTATTCCAAAACCAGAACCTTCTCTCTCCCCAGCAACTTCCCTTCCTTCCAAACACTGACAAAATAAATGCCCTTTGCGCCGGAGGGTAGTTGTATTTCTTTTTCCGACCCCGCATTGTCCCATGCTTCCTCCAAAAGGAGACGACCGAGCAGGTCATGTATTTGTAGATAGTCAGGGCTTTGCTGCGCTGCTATGTTGAAGCGCCCATTGTGTGCAGGGTTTGGATATACTTTTATACTTGTCAATTCCGACACTTCCAGCTGTGGAACTGCTGTAAAAGTACCGCAGGGCGGGCAGGAGTCCTGTGCAGGCATGCGATAGTGCGGGAAGTTGGGGAGGGAAAAACAATCTAAAACGCCACCAAGATAAAAACTTTTGTAAGATGTATTACAAGCAGTACCGTAGTTGTCCGGCGCATTGATAACCGACCATGCGGTGTCATAATGTCCACCTATATAAATCTTGTTGTCCGGAGCTAATCTGCATAAGTTATAACCGGGATAAGAGTCGTTAATATCAATAAAATCAATTCTGTGTAGAGAAGAATCAGGATTGACATCCCATAAATCTATCTGGAAAAGTTCATATAGTTGTGTGACGTAAACAAAACGACCAGAAGGGGAAAAGGCGCAGCCTCCTTGTGGTATTCGGTTTGTAATATCAAGCCAGCCATCAATTTCAACAAATCTATGGTTACAAAGCTCCCCTGTACACCTATCAAAATCGTAAATATCCAGATCATCTTCAAAACGGGCATATTTTGTTCCGTCCGGTGAGAAACAGGCCTGGCCGTAGCCTAGCCAAGAATAAATATTTCTTCCGATCTGCTGATAAAAAGGCCCTTCCAGGGTATCTTCTTTTAATAAAAAACTGTAATAGCCGTTTGTGTTCTGTTCTGACACCAAGATCCACCAGTCTATGCCGTTTGCATGTTTTACAGCCTGCAGTTGTCCTCTTGTTAAACTGTCTTCAATAAGCAGTTTATTCTTAAAAACGACTGCACCCAAACTGGCATTTAAGCTCATATCTACTCTTGTATGTAAAAGTTGGTGCGGATTCATATAAGGTTCCGGATAACTATCGATTTTAATGTGGAATATGTCATATAAATTCTGATTTCCGGGATTTGGCAATGAAATAACGCCGTCAATTACTGCATAACCCCTTACGACAAGCGGGTTTAATCTGCTGAAAGCACCAAAATTTATACTATCTCCATTTTGCATTATGTCATTATTTTCATCAACAACTTTATTGCCGTTACAGTAGAATAAGAAATTTCCCGAACTGTCTGACATCGAAGATAGGGTAAACATAACAGGATATAGTGTAGAATCTAAAGTCAAAATTGGTGATGAATAATTGAAATCAATAGTCAAAATAGGACTTTTGCCATAAGGCTGACTTGGAATATTCATATCGTAAGCCATTTTCCAAACATAATCATGCTTTTGGGCATTTACGCCAATCGGAAAAAGTATTAACAAACCTAAGATTATTATTATATTTTTTAAATTAAAAGTGTGTTTCATCTCATTGCGTGGAATTAATTTATAAAATACCTGACCTAAATGAATTAGGGCAGGCTTTAATCACATAATTTCTAATGTGAAATCACAAACGATTTAGTTCCCACAAGTTTTCCATCTTCTGAAACTGTAAGAAAATAAATGCCATTATTCCATTGGCTGACATTTATTTGTAAATTGGTGTTTACAGCTTCATTTTTGTATAAAATTTGACCAAGGCTGTTACTGATGCTAATCTGATGCGATTTATCAGAACTGCCGTTATAGACCAGATTCAAGGTTTGTGAAGCAGGGTTAGGGAATAAAATAAAATCTTCTCCCAAGGCAATGATTTCTTCTTTTGTATCACTGATCAAGTTTTTCGGAGTAGGGCTTACACAACCCGACATATCATCCCAACGTTGCCAGCGGGTATATCCCAACATGGAACGGGCTTTGAGCACAGTAGCACCGCCTTCCAAGGGGCAGGCTGCGGCAATCTGCAGCAGGGCTTGTTCTTCTGCGGGACTGTAGTCGTCATGTCCTTTGGCGATGCTATTAAAGTAGATACTGTTCAATGTTTTTTCCCATTGCTCGATGTTCAGTACAGTTGTAATCGTCTGATTGTCGCTGTCCACCATGGTTAATGCATTGTCCAGATTGTTTTGCACCAAAGCCTGTCTGCCATGACATTGCAGGGCAAGGGGCTCGATTATTGCGAGCAGGTTGGCACGTTGTGTCAAAAGGGGGGATTGTTGTGCCGGAGCTGTAACAGCAATGAGGGTATCCAATACAAAAAGACTGTCCTCCAAATTATTGAGCTGCATACGTTCACTGTGCCATTGCGCAAGGAAAGAAGCGTTTAGGCTCTGTGCCGCACGGGAAGATTCCTGAATATTTTCCAATAAACCGATATTTTGGGTTTCTAAGCTATCGGTAAAATTGCGAAAATCGGAACCTGCAGGCGCTAATTGGACATTTGCTCGCAATCGACCGTAGAGTTCTCTTTTTGACTGCCACTTGGTCTCATTGGCATAGAGCGGATCTAGCTGCAGACTGTCTTTTACGATGACTGTATCCAATTTGCTAAGTGTGGGCGGAGGGGCGATTAAGTTGCTGATAGGACCGCCGCAGGAAGTTCCACAGTCGTAATTAGTGCCGGGGGCAGGGGTAAACCATGGGGCAGGATCATATGGTGATGGTCTGAAGTCCGGATTAGTACTGCTGTTAAATGCAAATTGAGAGGCGGATGGGCTACTTAAATTATTCGCTTCCAAAGCACCCTGTGCCTGTAAAAGGTTGGGTATATTACCCGGCCAGTTATTTCCGCTCAGATCGGATGTTCCGGCAAGCCCGCTGAAAGGACCGGTATTGATACCGATGCGTGAGTTTGTGGTTGGAATATCCAATCCGTAAAAATTATTTCTGAAACGGTTGCCCATTATACCATTGGTAAAGTTATTTACCCCATCAAAACGCATACCACGATGTGTTCCCTGTATGAAATTACATTCAGCACGACCGGGATCTATGCTACCGGATTGTACCGCCATGAAATGCATGCCGTCAATGTTCTGATTATTTGAATTCATCTGCAATAATGCGAGAGAGGGCGCTACAGGGTTATTTAATGGGTTTCCGTTATTGTTTACGGGTATAAGCCTTATAAAGTTACAGGTTGATGCATTAAATAATGGAGATGAGCCCAAACTTCCGCCTACAAAAATGCCGTCTTTGTCTGTATTTGAAGTCGGATTCGCTATGGAATAATACATCAGAACGGTATCCTTTGTATTCAAGGCACCACTTACATTGGTTTCTACTAATCCGCCTAAGGCATTAAAAACTTCAATTCTGTTGGCACCTGCAAAGCTTGAGCCCATCATATTGCTTTCTTGAATCATAATACCGGCTGTACCAGTAGTTTGGCTGTTTCTGCCTACAGTAATTTTGTTATTGCTAACATCTGTACCGGCTATTTGACCGCCACCCTGTATTGGGACAGTTGGGTCATTCTGAAATAACCAAATTCCCATATCGATAGCCTCTATTCTATTGTTTTGAATAGTGAGCTGTCTTTTTTGCGCAAAGCTTGAACTGATACCATTTACCATATTAATCATGTAATTTTTACTGACCAACATTGTATTGCTGATAGAATTTATTCCATTGGTGCAATTTACAAAGCTAGGTGTTGAGTTTAAGTCAGACCCCATTCCTTGCTGTATAAAAGTATGAAATCCGCCTCTTCCGTTAACAAAAATACCATTCCCTTTTGGTAGTCTGGATCCATTGGTTTGGGTATTAGGATATGTATTATTTGTAAAAATATTAGTCATCTGTACATCGTAAACCTTTGTGTCACTGTTGTAAACCACTATACCATTGACGAGATTGGTAAATCTGTTCAGAATAACACCCTGCCCCAGACCGATATAAAATGACGTCAAATTGTGCACCCAGATACCTGATAAGCCCTGCGCACCAACGGGAGATAAAACCGGAATATTAGATTGCCCCATAAAATTTCTTTTTAGGCCTTGTGCTGTTCTAAACACATTTTGCAACAGTATAAATTGGCTAAAAGAATTGTTTATGAAAGCTGGTGAAGCGTAAATAGATATAAAATTGTCCAAAAAATTAGTTTTCTGGCAATTTATGCGACATGAAGGAGACAATTCTATAGCATATTGTGCGTCTCTTATGGTCGAGTTATTTTTGCTTTCAATTCCTCCACCGGGTTTCAAAGTGATACTTCTCCATAAAGTATCACATCCCTGCATGACAGCATTTGAAAGAATCAGAGTCCGTTCTCCACCTACAACGATTTCTGCTCCGGGAGCCATAAAGACTCTGGAACCAGGACTAAATTCATAAGTTTGCAAATTTTGTAGAATTGTACCAAAAATAATACTTGTGGTATTGAAACTACCGGATGCAGGCAGTGCTCCGGCAAGAATTGCATTACTGAAAGTCTGGTATTGCGGTCCTGCAGATGATAATCCGCTAGTAGTAAGCGTTACGCATGCACTTACAGTATCATCGCAATCAGAAGTAGTAGCAAATACACAATTGCTAAGTTGATTTGTCTGACAAGGAATTCCCATCGCATGAGCTGAAAAGGTAAGCGTTGTACATGCATTTGGTGAAAGAGAGGCCAAACTAAAGAAAAGATTACTGCCGTTTTGGGTAAAACTGCCGGGGTTTTGAACGACAAAATTCCCAGATAAAGGGTCTGTCACATTTATATTAGTAATAGCCTGACTGCTGTTATTACATAACGTTATAGTAAATGTCACAGGAGAGCCAATAGAGACATTGTTTAGGTTGACTGTTTTTGTGATGCTAAGTGGACAGTCAGGTTCATAGAAAAATACAGACCCGGCATCTGTCAGATTATTAGCCCCTTGTAAATCGTCATCATCATTATATGCACCTACAATAATATCTGTTCCGGAAATGCCGACTGCATTACCGAAGCGATCTAGAGCATCTCTGTATGATCCATTTATTTTTTGACTTTCTGCCCATTGACCTGAAGTTATATTTTTCTTAAAAATATATGCAGATCCTGATTCTGTCAAAAGATTTTGTCCAATGGAATCCCTGCTGGAGCCAAGAGCACCGATAATTGATAAATTACCGGATAAATCTACACTATATCCAAATCTGGCATAGGTATCAGTAAGTCGATCACTTGCTACAATTTTTTGAGAAACTGACCAAGTGTTGCTATTATCGGTCAGAATATATGCAGCACCGGCAAAAGGAGAAGGTTGAGCACCATTCGGGTCAAGATTGTGAGGATAGGCACCTACTAAGGCCGTATTTCCTTCAATTGCAACAGAAAATCCAAAATGATCATAGTCCTGGCCGTCTGTAGCAATAATTTTCTGAGCAGGAATTGCAGTCCATGAACTTCCATTATATCTGTATAAGAAAACAGAGCCCTTTTGTGTGCCATTTAGGTTGTCAGCATGTTGACCGA
This sequence comes from Saprospira sp., assembly GCA_044379045.1. Lineage (GTDB taxonomy): Bacteria > Bacteroidota > Bacteroidia > Chitinophagales > Saprospiraceae > Saprospira. The sequence continues at coordinate 731 of JBIPOO010000076.1, read as the reverse complement.
CTATTAAACTATTACCATTAATAGCAACAGCACCTCCAAATCTGCCGCCAAGAAAATCGCCGGATAATGTTTCAACTGAAGGATTATTGGACCAGTTTCCACCCGTTCTTTTAAATACATGTGCCTTTCCTAAGCTGATAACTGCTCCTACATCCGGTAACTTAATTTCACCAACAACAGCAAAATCATTTTCAATCGCAACTGAAGTTCCAAACTGGTAATTACGGCCGGGTATTGGAGATTCCAATTTCTTTACTAGAACCCAATTTGTTTGCCTTTGAAAAACATAAGCGGCTCCTGCATTATTATTTTGCCCAAGATTTGCTTTGTCATATCTGGGATCACCTACAATAATTAAATCTCCCTTAATACAAACAGAAGCACCAAATGAATTACTTGTGTCATTAGGTGTTAGTTTTTGAAAAAATTGCCATAGTCCGTTTTGTTTTTGATAGACATAGGCGGCACCTACAAAAAATTGATTTATTGGAGTAGACGGAGACGCTAATGCCCCTACCACTGCCCAATCACCATCAACAGATAAAGACGCTCCAAAATTTGATGAAAGATACCTGGGATTTTCAATCACTTTTTGAAGTTCTACAAAATTTTGTGCAAACAAATAATTTGATTGAAATGACACTATAAATACCAACAAAAGCATGTGGAATACAAAACTAATACAAAAAATTAAATTTTTCATGATCTATAAATTTAGGGGATTAAATAAT
>JBIPOO010000300.1:0-4653 GCA_044379045.1 Saprospira sp. | reverse complement strand
GTTTATTTGAGCTGTTTTGTCAGCTGCAAGATAACAATATAACGTTAAAATCCAGCAAAATAGTTCATCAGATGATACAAACTATTATTTAGTGTTTTAAATTTTTCTTCAATAGGGTAGCAGTACCCTCTGTGTGGATCAGTGCACCTTCCGCATTTTGAGAAAGTTCGGCCGCATTAGCCTCGTCTGTATCAATATGCATTTCCAGTTTAAATTTGGGTGAAACCCTGATGAGTACGTTACCGAAAGTGAGCGGACGGGAACCATTTTTAACTTCAACCTCTACAATATCGCCGTCTTCTACACCAAAAACTTCGGCATCTTCTGGAGTCATATGAATATGTCGCCAGGCACAGATTACACCTTCTTTCAAATTCACTTCTCCTTTTGGGCCGACAATTTTGATACCGGGTGTATTTTCAACCTTACCCGATGCCCTTACTGGAGCGTCGATTCCGATAAAAAACTCATCGGTTCTTGATATTTCCAATTGATTTAACTCGCGGCAGGGACCCAGGATTCTAACCCGCTCTATTATATTTTTAGGACCTACAATTGTTACTGTTTCATTGGCTGCAAATTGTCCGGGTTGTGAGAGCGGGGCCTTTTCGGTCAATTTATACCCTGCTCCAAAAAGTTGTTCAACCGCTTCTTGCGTCAGGTGCAGGTGACGTGCCGATATCGCAATGGGAATAGTAGGCACAGTGTTCACTTTATTGCCTTCATTGATGATACGTGCTGTTTCAGCAGCAATTGCCTTTTCCTCGTCGGTTTTTATTGCCAGCAGTTTTACACGGCTGTTGGCTGTATTAAAAAATGTAAATGGATTTTCATCCGACACCTTAAGGTCATTATTCAGATCTTCATCGGCCAAAATGCCCATATACTCCATTCTTTGAGTAACACGTTGACGAACCACATTGCTATTTTCCCCTATTCCACCTGTAAATACAATGGCATCAGCTCCACCCATCACAGCTGCATATGCACCAATATACTTTCGCAGACGGTGGGCAAAAACAAGGAGCGCAAGGCGACAGTCTTCATCTCCTGTAGCAGCCTTGTCAATAATATCGCGCATGTCATTGCTGTGGCTTGAAAGACCTTTGAGTCCACTGTCTTTATTAAGTATTTTATCTAATTCATCCATGCTCATCCCCTCTTCGCGTGCTATATGCAATAGGATTCCGGGATCGATATCGCCTGCTCTGCTGCCCATAACCAAACCCTCGAGCGGCGTAAGTCCCATGCTGGTTTCAACAGAGCGGCCGTATTCTATTGCGCAGATACTGGCTCCATTGCCAAGATGACAGCTTATAATGCGCAGATCTCTCAGTTCGCAGTTCATAGCTTGAGCTGCCAAGTTGGAAACATACTGATGACTGCTGCCATGAAAACCAAAGCGTCGAATGCCATATTTTTCCCTCAGCGCTTTTGGTAGCGCGTAGGTATAAGCACGTGTAGGCAGGGTTTGATGAAATGAAGTATCAAAAATTGCTACCTGAGGCAGTTCGGGAAAAATTTCGCGAGCGATTCTTATCCCTTTTAGATTTGCAGGGTTGTGTAGCGGTGCCAAACTGAATAGGCTTTCAATAGCTGCTTCAACTGCTGCATCAATAAGTGTGGGTTGGGCAAAACGACTACCTCCATGTACTACTCGGTGTCCGATTCCTGAAATTGTCGTACTGCCAATTTTGGCTATGAGTAAGGGCAAAGCAAATTTAAGGCATGATTCATGTCCGGATTCGGGACATTCAAGGGATTTTTCTTCTTCACTTAATTTTAATGCAGGCCTTGAGTCGTCAATTCTATCAATACTCATCTCAGCTAATCTTTTTCCGCTGTTATTCTCTATGATTTCAGCCTTCACAGAGGAACTACCACAGTTTATTACAAGTATTTTCATGGTTTTGGGTTTTTAATTTTAATAACTTTAACTGGAATTTAAGCCAATTTTAACCTGTTTTTTGGTATAATTTGCAAATAATTGAAAAAAAATTGCGTTTTTTTAAAAAAAGTTGCAAAAAAATTTGACAGTTACATTTTAAAACCTACCTTTGTTTCCGAGAGACCATCCTTAGAAATCACTGACCATGATTTTGAAAGGGAATTTTTAATTGACCAGTTACCTCCACAAAGAGGTATCCCGTTATCCGAAAGCTGACCCCTTTCTGTAGCGGTTGTTCTTAACACGCAATCCGATGTTTTTAAAATTTCTGTCCCTAAAGCAGGCATAACTATTTTTATCCGATATTGACCGTATCGGACATAACTATTTTATACCGCTTCATCAGCTGATTATTTATTCGGCTAACCTGAGACTTACGCTTGGGAATGGACATTTTATAGGTATCGGGGAAAAATTTGTTTTGAGATGAGACCACAGAACCTTCCTGGAAGGGCATTAGTCGTACTAATGCTTGTCCAAACAATGGCTGCATTTGCACAGCACGGCCCCCAAATTGTTGAGTACAAAAAACTCACTACAAACGATTATATCGCGAGATATAAAGAAATCGCCATCAGAGAAATGGAACGAAGTGGAATTCCGGCCAGTATTACATTGGCACAGGGAATTCACGAATCCGGCAACGGAAACAGCGACCTTGCCAGAAAAGCCAACAATCATTTTGGCATCAAATGCCATGAATGGAAAGGACAAGGCTTCTACATGTGGGACGACGACCCCAAGGAATCCTGTTTCAGGGTATATGGAAATGCCGATTCATCCTACATTGATCATACAGAATTTCTGATGAACAGAAAAAGGTATGCCTTCTTATTCGAGTACGAAAGTGTCGATTATGTAAGTTGGGCACATGGTCTAAAAAAGGCTGGTTACGCTACAGACAGCACCTATCCGCAAAAATTAATATCCACCATTGAGCGTCATAAACTGTATCAATACGATATTGTTATGAAACCGATGATTGCCTCTAATAGTGTTCAACCTGAGCCTAAAACCAACGAGCCCGTGGTGTATGTGGTACCTGAACAAATGCAGCGCAAGTTACGTAGTAAGACAAAAAGTCCTTTGTTCAAGGAATACAAAAAAGGAATCTTCCATCAAAATGCTTCAGCTTATGCTGTTGCCAAAGCAAATGAAACTGCTTTGGAAATAGCCACTCGTTTCGACATACCTTACCGAAAGTTTTTAGTTTTCAACGACATGGTCGATGGCGACCGACTCATTGACAATCAGTTCTGTTTTATACAGCCTAAAAAGTCAAAGTACAAAGGAACTGAAGTTTACCACCAGGTAAAAGAAAATGAAACTATGTATGAGATAAGCCAGTTTTATGGGCTGAAACTTAACGACCTTTTAGAACGCAATCTTATGACTGAGGGTCAGGAACCCAAAATAGGAGAAATGATTCTGCTGAATGAAAAAGCCTTCAAAGCGCCCACACTAAGAGCACTTGAAAAGGAAGCAGAAATAGTAAAACCTGTAGTTCATAAAGAAGCTGAGCCAATTGTAAAACAGGAAACAAAAGTAACTGAAACAAAAGTGGAACAAAAGAAACTGGTTGCAGCGTCTTCCACCTATCCGGAATCTGTTTATAATTCTGGTCAGGAACTAAATACAAGCACCAGCAAGGAAGCCGATTATACGATTCCAGAATTTCCAAGCAAATTCGAATACGAACCCATCAAACTTGAAGAAGATCGCAAAAAAGAACTTCCTTTAGTTGAAAACAAAAAAACAGAAATTCCTTCTGTTGAAGTAAAAACTGAGACAAAAGTTATCAATGTAAAAAATACAGATGCTCCTAAAATAGAAAATAAGTTTCTTTTGCACATTGTACAATCCAATGAGACCCTGTATAGTATCGGCAAAAAATACGGAATCAAATGGGAACAGATTAAAACATATAATAATTTGGCTTCGAATGAATTATCAGCCAAACAGACTTTGAAAATACCAAGATAATCTTCAGATTATCGCAACCCAAACAAATAGACAGCAAAGACAAGCTTCAAAGACACAGACACAGACAAACACGGGGCCGACCCTAAAGGAAGGCCCAAATTTTAAAAATAACATCATTGACAATATTTAAAGAGCAGAGGTTGATTTTATTAAACACGAAGACAAACTGTAAATTTAAATACGCTTCTGCCTCTTTTACCAAACTATTTTATAGCCCAAATAAATAGACAGTATCGGGCCGACCGGCAAAAAAGGAAGGCCCGACTTTTAAAACCCCAATCATCTACATTGTACCTGTAAGCAATGAGATGATGCAAAACGAACCTAACATTATCCTAATAAATTTCAATTTTGTATTTATTAAGCCCAAATAAATAGCGGGGGCCGACCGGGATTAAAACCGGAAGGCCCTTTTTTAATTGAGATTGTCAATCACCTCAAACTCAAAATCAAATTTGGACTTTGATATTTTTTTATAAAAAGGACAGAAATACTCAATATCAACCTTATGTTTTTGTTTACCTGGTATTGTAGTTTTTATCTGAAGACTGGCTTTTCCATCTACAAAATTTAATTCTTTTCCCTCGAGTAAAAAACTTTTCACAGACTCTTTTTCATAGCAAATTAAATCGAAATAGATTTCAAGATTTTCTCCCAAAGTAATGACTTCAGATGCTGCGCTTGCAATTAATTCGCATTTGTCAAAATTAAACTTTTTTATT
>JBIPOO010000299.1:0-4657 GCA_044379045.1 Saprospira sp. | reverse complement strand
TCCATCGAGACAGTTACTTCGCCTAGAGGTTTTTCAAATTTTGAAGAGGTAATGGTCGTTGTTCCAAGAATAGTTTCTGATTCTTTCAGCTGAACGTTCAACTCAAGTTCCTGCCCTGCTGTGACAGTTACTTCTTTGATTTCAGTTTCATAGCTTACGAAGCTGAATTCAATTTTGTGTTTGCCGGCTTCTAATTCTATCCGGTAAGAGCCGTCAATTTCGGTGGCAACGCCTTGATCTCCGACTTTTATATTGGCGCCCAAAAGGCCATCGCCTCCATTGGCATCGGTTATAATGCCTTTAACAACAGCTTTTTGTGCAAATAATGAAAAACTGCATACAGAGAGTAGCAGTAGCATAAGAAATCTGTTCATAAGTTTTCTTTTAGGTGTTTGTAGCATGATTCGCTGTAAAAATAGAATTTAATTTGGATATCTGAAAGAATGAGAGCGGAAAGAATTAAAGCGGAAAGAGACGAGGAGAAAAGAAACGAAGCGGAAAGAAACGAAAGATGCTAATACTATTGCCATTTGAAAAAATCCAATGGTTTCAACCTCGGATTTTTACATAGCAGAGGAGGCCTGGGTTTCAACCCAGAACTGTTTCAGCTCCATCGGAGCGACCTGTTCTTAGCCGATAGGCAAGAACGGAGTTTAAGCCACAGCGTGGTGACCTGTTTCATGTAAACCTATTTTAGGACAAGTCATTAGCCAATGACAGAATAGGATTTCAGCTCCATCGGAGCGGTCTGTTCTTAGCCGATAGGCAAGCATTTAATTTTTATGGGTCATTGTAAATTTTTGGAATAGATATATTCTCCCCTTGACATTATCATTAAAAATCTGTATATTTGGCAAAGCGACAATTTTAAATTTAATTTTTATTACCCTTTTTCGATAATATTTTTTAATTTTACAGTGGAAATTTCTTACAAAAATAAAAAATTGGAAAAACAACTGACTGACCCTATTGCAATGATTAAAACTTTTGGTCAGTTAGCAAAAAAAATCAATCAAAGAATAAAGGATTTATCAGCTGCCGAGAACCTGGGTATTTTAAGAAATTTACCTGCAGCGAGGTGTCATGAACTTTCAGGAGAGCGAAATGGCGAACTGTCTGTTGATGTATCGGTTAATTATAGATTGATTTTCGAACCAAAACATGAACCCATCCCCAAAAAAGATGACGGTGGCCTAAATTGGAATGCAGTAACGAGTATTCAAATCAATGAAATTGAAGATTATCACTAAACGAATTTAATCATGAAAAACAGACTTCAGGCTGCAATAGCTTTACTTTCCCCGCCTGGCGATACGATACAGGAACATATCGATTTTATAGGGATGAGCCAGGCAGAACTGGCGGAAAGAATGGGCAGAAGAAAAGAAAAGATAAATGATATTATCAAAGGCAGAGAACCAATCAGCACTGCCACTGCATTTCAACTGGAAAAGGTTTTGGGCGTTTCTGCCAGCTTTTGGATAAACCGTGAAAACAACTACCGTATAGAGTTATACGAATTGCAGCATAAAATCGAACTTGAAAAAGAAAAAGACTGGTTAGATGCCTTTCCAATTGAAGAAATGATACAACTGGGCTGGATAGCCGATGCTAAGGAAAAGCATGTTTTGGTAGCCTCTCTGTTAAAGTTTTTTGCAGTGGCGTCCCCCGATGAGTGGGAAAAAGTTTATGTTGATAAAGAAGTCTCTGTCTCTTTTAGAATGACCTTGGCACAAACCAATAGCCCGCATGCCATTTCTGCCTGGTTGCGAAGAGGGGAGATTCAGGCGCAGGCTTTGCGGGTTGGGACTTTTAACAAAAAGAAGTTCAGAGCGCAATTGAAAATCATTAAAAAACTTTCCTATCTGATGCCTGAAAATTTCACTCAGGAGCTACAAAAAATTTGTGCCGATGCTGGTGTATCACTTGTTTATACACAAAGCTTAAGCAAAGCCCCGATAAGCGGTGCTGCCCGCTGGTTTCATAATCAACCCATTATACAACTTTCAGACAGGTTGAAAAGCAATGATATATTTTGGTTTACATTCTTTCACGAAGCTGCCCACATATTACTTCATGGCAAAAAAGAAACTTTCCTCGAAAATCTAGCCGGTAGCGAAAATGAATTACAGAAAGAAGAAGAGGCTAATACCTTTGCAATGAAAATGCTGATTGATGACAAAGACTGGGGTAATATTCTAGCTGCTTTGCCGCTGAACGCTGAGGAAATTCTTAAAATTTCTAAAAAAATTAAAGTTGCTCCAGGTATTATAGTTGCTAGGTTGCAATATGAAAATCTGGTCCCAAAATCTTTTGGAAATGAGTTGAAGGTGGGTTTAACCTTTTGATTATGATCATGTTGTGTGAACTTGAAGTAGTTCATACTTATTGTTGTATGGTATGCGTAGCGAGCAAAAAAAAACAGCCATAATTGCGGGGAATTATGTCTGTTTTTAACTTGTAAGAAATTTACATTTTACAAAGCTGCGTTTGCAGCAGCTTTTACATGTGCAACACTACAGGCTATAGATATACCACCACCCATAAAATGAGGTTTATTTCCCTTAATTGTCTTACCACACCACTTACATGTAAGTTCTAAAATAAATGTACTTGAACTTACATAAATTTCACTTTTATTTTTTAATTTAATATACATAACATTTAATTTTAAATTCTTACGCCTACTCTTTTCGCTTTTCGGCATCCGCTGTTTGGTTGAATCAGTCAATTATCTCCCATGATAAAACAGCTGTATTATCAATAATACATTTTCTGCTTGCCCTAACATTTACTTTTTCATCCTTTACTGTAATACTGAAATGTTTTTGATAAGATTTAGATGCCAACTTATTATTAATCATAGCAGATATATCCTGCATGTTGTCCATATCATTAACTTTATTTTTTCGAAAAACCAAAACAAAAAAAGCCCTTGAATACTTTTCTTTTATATCTTTCAATTTACATAAATCTTTTCTAATCTTTTCGACAAAATTATTATGTAAAAATGATTCATGATTCTTGAAAACGGTCTTGATTTCAAAAAAAATTATTCCTTTCTTTTGTTTCTTACCGCCATCGTCATGTGTTTGAAAAACAACTAAATCTGTTTTGTTGCAAGCTTCTCTATGTGGATAGCAGTCTGTATTTTTAAGGTTAGACCTCAAAAAATCATCCATGTATCTTTGAATGTCAGACTCAAATAATTGCGTGTTCATTTTATTGAATTCCAACTCAACATTAAGTGCAACATCTCTTAACATTCGATAATGAAGCTTAGAATTATGATAGTTTTCAAGAATATCCATAGTTAATAGTAATTTGATTACAACGCTGCGTTTGCAGCAGCTTTTACATGTGCTGCACTACAGTAATAATCATATGTTGAAGAGGAAAAGAAACGGGGTTTATCTTTTTTGATAGTTTTTCCACACCATTTACAATTATATTCAGAAAAATAAGATACCGACGTAGTTACAGAAATTTCTGACTTGTTTTTTAATTTAATAGTCATCTTAAAATTTAAATTTAAATTTTCACACCTACTCTATTCGCTTTTCGGCATCCGCATTTTTTGTTTTTAATTTTCCTGTGGTTTTACCCAGCCTTTTTGAGCGGTAATTTCCACATTTCTGCTTTTTACCTGATAAGCCAGATTATTGGCAAAATAATGAATTGGAATTTGCAGATAATAGGACATATTTCCCAATACATTGGTTTCAAGGTCATCCAGCGAATTATCGGCCAGGGTAAGTTCCAACAAAGCATCAAAAGCCTTATAGCGACTTTCGGGGTCTGTAATTCCCTCTGCAGCAGCTTTCATGTAGTTCTGAAATTCTTCCTCATCCATAGGTTTCAATTTTTCAATTTCTGCTTCAATGGATTTTACCATAACAGTCTTGTCGGCTCCAAACTCAGTTGCGAGTTTTTCGATTTGAGCCATTTCCGAAGCCTCAACTTCACCGTCGCAATAAATAACGACAGCAGCCAATTTTTCAAAACTTTCTTTCATAATTTTGTTTTCTGTTTAATTTTATGCCTACTCTTTTAGGATTTTTGGCTTGCTCCTTATTTTGGAACTAAAAAATGTTTAAATTCTAGCTCCATTCCTATCAAAAGTACAATAAGCGAAAAAAATGTTTAATATTTTCCCCCTTTCAATTTGTTCTTATTGGTTACATTTTGTAAATTTGTTTTAAAATAAATTTGATAATTATGAAGTCGATTGAAATCAGTGCCCTCCTCAGTACCATCGGGCAAAACCTACATACCATAAGAAATGCGCGAAAAGAGACCCTGCAATCTGTAGCCGAAGACATCGGCATTACGCACCCTGTGATTAGCAAAATAGAAAATGGACGCTATCCCAATCTTCAGTTAAATCTGCTCGTAAAACTATGCAATCATTACAATGTATCTTTGCAACAGGCTTTGTCTTTGGAGGTGGCAAATATTTTTCAATTGACACAACACAATACAGATGGGAGTCAAAAACTTATCGGTCAGGAATTATCATCGGGTTACGAACTCTACATTCAGCAATTGATCAATGAGAATAAATTTTTAAAGGAACAGGCGCATCAGCTGATTGATAAATTGGGTCAATGAAAGTTTTTATCAGTCGAATTTGTGACGAAAACAGCATATTCAGAAA
>JBIPOO010000075.1:0-16004 GCA_044379045.1 Saprospira sp. | reverse complement strand
CACGCGAAGATGGAAATGGCGGTAACAGAGGTGGTTACGGTAATAAAGGCGGCGGTCACGGCGGAAACAAAGGTGGCGGCTACAACAAAAGATAATAACTTTTGAGCTAAATAGGAGAATCCGATCTTGAAAAAGGTCGGATTTTTTTGATTAATTTGATAAGATTGAAATTTCGGGTGTTAAGGACATTTTCCTTAAAAAAACAATCACTTTTAATCAAATTAATATAAAAAAACTAACTTTACACTTGTAGATTTAATCTAATATATGAATGCTATAATAATGTAATTTTCAAAACTAAATTATATAAAATCATGAATTTAGAATTAACAGCTTCAATGTCATTTGAATCAATGCATGCAGCATTAGTCAAACAATTTCCTCAGTATAAAATAGAACTGAAGAAAAATCCGATACTTGGATTTAGATACATACAGGTTTATAAATCTGCATTCGTAGGAACCTGGATCCGAGTCTTTGAAAAAAAAAATAAAGTACAACTTATTAATACAATTCCAAGCACTTTTGCACGAGCATTTTTCGGTGGTTTAATTGCAATACTATTTGCTATGAGTGCTCAAAATAAACTTCGCAAAGAAGTTGGTGAGTTTTTAATCAGAGAGTTTAGTACTAAAACTTTAAGCTGATTAAACTGAAAGATTAATTATTTTTAGTGGTTTGAACATTTATAATCCTATTTTTAATCAGGGTTTGACTTTCTTTTGTCTAACAATTTTACAAAAAAGTAAAATCATAATCATCTTTCATTTTGTTAATTTTACTTATTAAAGAAAGATTTAATAATTCAAAATAGTTAGGAATGATTTGATTAAAGTTTTATTCTTAATATTTATAAAATATAAAAATACAATTTTTTAAAAAAATCACAGCAAAAAATACTTCATTATAATAAAACTCAACTTTTTAATTCAGATGCATTTGCAACTATTTATTTTTACGGGAAAAAAATTTTATTTTAGCTTAATATTTCGATTGAATTAAACTTTAAAAGGCTATGAGCTTGAAATTTGTAGTAAATAAATTCACGAAGTTATAATCTAATCTCTTTGTATAATATGAATGATTTTGTAAAAAATAAAATACCAGAGCTTGTAATGCTCTGTGAAATGTTTGAGATAAAAACAATGTATCTTTTTGGTTCCGCAGTTACAGAATTTTTTACTGATCAGAGCGACATAGACATTCTTATCTCATTTAAAGATTTACCATTCGACAAATACACTGATAATTATTTTAAATTACTTGAAAAATTAGAACAGTTGTTTGGACGAAAAGTCGATTTGTTGACTGAAAGATCTCTTTCGAATCCATACTTTATAAAGAATGTTGAAAAAACTAAACAGCTACTATATGCAGCATAGTATAGGATAATTTTTATCTCTCAAAAACAAAATTATTACAATAGGGCTTCGATGTTGGGTTTTGATGCAATGCGGGATTAAACTCACTTAGTGGGAGTTTTTCTTTGCCTTTGAAAAAATATCCTTTGTACCCTAGAGAAAGAAGAAAATTGATTGTTTCATTAAGCTTTTCAATGCCAATATGTCTTTCTTCAATTTCCACAATAAGGCCAGGTTTGTAAGATTTTAGAATTTCTTCGGCACCTTTCAGTACCTCAAGTTCGTGACCTTCCACATCAATTTTTAGAAAATCGGGGCGGATATTTGAGCGGCTGCAATATTCATCCAGGCTTATACTTTGAATTTTCTCAGTTTTGATGATTTTTTGTCCAGCAAAATTGTTGCTCAAACTGGCACCTGGAGAGCTTTTATTTTCATTTTTGTGGGCAGGAATGTTCAAGACCTGTTCTTTGCTGCTATCGGACAAGGCCAGATTTTCGAGGATAACTTCACAGCTAAATAATCCTTTAAGAGTTAAAAGATATTTGTAAAGTATGCTTTGAGGTTCGAAGGCATAAACTTTGCCCGACTTCCCTACAATTTTCGACATATAAAAAAGATAAGCGCCCTTATGTGCGCCAATATCGAAGACCTTATCGTCTTTCTTAATATTTGAAAAAAGATAGGCTATTTCTCCGGGATCATTTCTGTATCGATATTTGCGTGCTCTAAGGAGGAGGCTAAAGTAAGCTACAAGGTTCATATAGATTGTTTTACTTGCGATTTTGGGCTAAAATTAAAAAGAGTTAGCAATTTTTAAAATCGCTAACTCTTTCAAATATAATAGAGTAGGAAATTACAATGCAGCAATTTTCTCATCGAATAATTTTGCTGATGCGTCAGTAAAGGTGAAATTTGCACGAATGTACTTGAGTGTCTTCAACTCAGTTTCTGTAACGCCTCTTCCGTCAAGTGCAGATTCAAACAAGCCTTCAACTTCATCTTTTGAAATTCTGCTTTCGCCTCTGCCTGTAGTATATTCTTTAGCAAGGTCTAAAAGTTCTTTTTCATACTTTTCGCCATCAATAGTTACATAAGCCATAGTGTTATAGTTTTAGATTGTGAAAAAATTTAATGACATAAAAATAGAAAAAAATTATAAAAAAACTTGTCAAATATAAATTAAAAGAATTTTAATTTTTGAGCGTTTAAGGTTGAATGAGTAATTTAGAAATGCTCACTTTTGCTCCATTGCTAATTTGTAAAAAATAGGACGCAGCAGGTAAATCGGATAATTCAAGAGCGAAATTATTAGTATTGATATTATCCAGTTCAAATACCTTTTGACCAGTCATATTAAATAGGCAAATTTTTTCAATGTCTGAATTTGAATCAATAAACAAGCGATCTTTTGCCGGATTGGGGTAAATTTTAATGTCAAATTGACTTTGATTTTCGATGGCACTGACATTGCAGGTTAAATCGTTCATTTTTTTCCAAATATCATTATTATAGGTGATTGTAACATCAGATGAAGTGCCTGGAGCTTCGCCCATTCTTATTAGTACCAGATTTTGAGAAGGAACTACATTGATAAGTTGCCCATCTTTTCCCAGTGCAGCATACATATCTACCGGCGCATCTGTAAAAAGTTGACCTTGAAAAACATTTTGCAAGGTTGGGACCATAAAACTGCTTTTACCGTTTAACCACCATAAGTATCCATAAGAAAGATTTAGATTTTGTGATGTATTGATCATTTGATTAAAGTAGGCCGTGTCTGTCATAATCTGTGTGCCGTTCCAGTTGCCTTCATTAAGCATTAACAAGCCAAAACGCGCCATAGACCTGGAATTACTGAAATAGACATTATTGTAGCCTACCTGAAAAAATGTACCGTTCATGCCAATTCTGCTCCTGATCTTGGCATTAAAATAACTGTACAGACTTTGACTTGTAGCAATTGAAATTACCCCATCGAGTAGGGTATAGGGTCCATTGTGGTAGGCCCAGCGATTGCCGGCATCGGCGAGGTATTGCAGGCAGGTATCCAAGGTGCAGTAATGATCGGGTACTCCATCATTCAAGCCACTTGTCATAGTAAGTTGATTGCGAATCGTAATTTTCTCTTCTTTGATTGGTGGGCAGACTGTCCAACCGGCTGAAAGATAGGTAGAACTAGTATCGTTAATATTCAAAAAACCTTCCTGCTGTGCAATTCCAACTGTAAATGCTGTGAGTGTTTTGCCTGCAGAGGCCCAATACCAGAGACTGTCGCGGCTATGTGTGCCAAAATATTTCTCGAGGACAATTTTACCATCTTTTAGTACAATAAATGATTTACTGTTTGTTTGTTCCAGAAAATTGTAGAGAGAGTCGATCTGTGGCTGACACCAACCCAAAGTAGAGGGCGCAATAGTGTCCCAGCTTGTCCCCGTTAGCGGAGGGAAATACAGATTTTGAGCCTTTGATAAGTTGCCAAAAAGGCAAAAAATGATGAAAAAGAAGAAGTTTTTCATGATATGATATTGTGGAGGATTAGAGTATTGTAATTTTATCTTAGACGCCTGTCAAACAAAAAGGTTTAATCAGTAAGTAAATTAAAATTTGTTTTTGTATTTTAGCATTATAGATGTAATAACCCGTAATCTAAACACGATACAGATCAGATGCATTTGTACTACACAAAACAAACCAAGGAAATCAGTCTAAGCAAGGTGCGGAGAAAATTTATAGATTGGAGTTTGGAAAATAAAAATTGAGATACTGTCAAATATGAGCTGATCTTTCAAAGTTTTTCAATTTCACTGGTAGATAAACCAGTCAATTCATGAATAGTTTTTATTTCCATTCCATTAGACTTTAACTTAGTTGCTAAACGAATCTTTTCATCCTTTCTGATCTGGTCTTCTGCTTCAATTTGCAGAGTCCACACCATGCTTGCTCCATAACGTAGATTTTCGATATGTTTATGGTAGTTTTTTAATTCTTCTTCGCCCAAATTGTCAACACGCCAAAGTTCTTTCGCCTTCGAAATACCTTTAGCACTAAATTCGTCTTTAATATCGTTGTTTTTTAAATAATAAATCCATTCGTCTAATGAATCTTTCGCCACATCGTTAAATTGGTTTACTTTCAGAACAAAGTATTCAGGAAAAATTTGGTACGGCTCAACTTTTCCTAATATTAAAAATTGCTTTTCAGAGAGTTTAAGTTTATCCGACTTGTGAATTCCATAAAAATCAGTTTTGCCGTGATAAACATAATCCTCTCCCTGCCCTAAATCAAAATAAACGATGTTGATAGAATAGACTTTCTTGATATTTTTATATGGTTCTCCAATTGATATGTAATCGGTTATTAGTTTTGAGGTTCCATATGCCATTCGATGAAAGTAATCATATTCATTCTGATTTTGAATCTCTATGACGACTAATTCATCCTTTGAGTTTTTTACTAATATGTCAACCCGATTGAATTTGTCAGATTCAATCTGTTGATTACTTTCACTTTCCAAGATACTCTGAATACTAATTTCTTCTTTAAGTAACTCAGACAAGAATCCTTCTAAAACAGAATAATCTGCTTTATTTCTTAATAATCTTTTAATCGCCCAGTCGAATCGAATTAAGTTTCTGTTACTCATTTTTTTTATAAAGATAATCTATTTATATCATTTAAATTCTAATCAATCCTCAAAATCATATCTCCTTATTCCGTTCCCAATGATTTTGATCCATCACTTCTTCCATAATGGAAAGATAGCTTTGGTAGCGTAGCGGATGAATTGCTTCATTTTCGACAGCATCTTTTACGGCACATTTTGGCTCGTTAATATGAAGACAATTGGCATATTTGCATTGGGATGATTTTTCAAAAATTTCGGGGAAATTATGTGACACATCCATTGGTTCCATATTCAAAAAACCAAGTTCTTTTATGCCGGGAGTGTCAATAATTCTCCCTCCAAAATCAAGCTCGAACATTTCGGCAAAGGTGGTGGTGTGCATGCCCTTGTCGGTTATATCGGAAATATCCCCGGTGCGCAAATCAAATTGAGGTTGAATGGCATTTACCAGTGAAGATTTTCCAACGCCGGAATGTCCAGAAATAAGGGTTGTTTTATCTTTTAAAACTGCTTTTAGTTCATTTAAGCCTTGACCACTTTGTGAAGATACGAGCAAAGTTTGGTAACCTGCATTCTTGTAAATGATTGTTAAGGCTTCAAAGAGTTCCAGATCCTCTTCTTCGTAAATATCGGCCTTATTGAAAATGATGTAAGTCGGAATATTATATGACTCTGTAGTCAACAAAAATCGGTCAATAAAACCTGGTTTGATATTTGGTCTTTTTATCGTAACAACTACCATTGCCTGATCTACATTGCAGGCGATAAGGTGCATAAAATGTTTTTGCCTGGTAGAACGGCGCAATACAAAATTTTTCCTTGGTAAAATATCGCCTATAATTCCATGTCCTTCTTCTTTTTCCGCTTCGAATTTGACTTCGTCGCCCACTGCAACCGGATTGGTAAGTTTATAATCTTTTAGTTTGAATTTTCCTTTGATGCGGCAATTCCAAATCTCGCCCTTTTCAGTTCGTACGATATACCATGAGCCGGTCGATTTTATGATGGTGCCTTGCATTTTTAGTTTTTCAGATTTTTAGATTTCAGACTTGTATCAAGTTGCAGGTAGCAAGTATCAGGGGTATCAAGTATCAAGTATCAAGTATCAAGTATCAAGTATCAAGTTTTTTCTGCTTGCTACTATTCATATCAAAAACTACTCTAATCAAAAATCAGATATCAAGTTTTAAAACTTTGCTATTTAAAATTGAATAGGTAAACAAATTAACATTCTTTCCAATATATTTTTCGTTTCTGAGACAAGTTCATTTGTAAGTATTTTTTTATAGGTTTCATTGTTCCAATACCTCTGGGAATGCCAAGTTGCCAAGCATAAATAATTATTATGTGATGATGCTTCGTTGAAAGTGTCTTTAAATTTTTTATAAATACTTGCCTCAGAACACTTTAATTCAGGATTGTTGTACCTAAATCCAAAATAGAGTTCTTGTGTATATTTTCTTTCAAATTCAAAAAAAATATTAAGATTTAAGGAATCTAAATACTCATTTCTAAGGGTAAATCCTGAATATTTAATACTTCTATCGATATTGTAGGAAATTGATAATTTCAGTTCATCAGAGATTTTGTTAAGTTGTTCTCCATAAATTTTAAGAAGTTTAACATAAATAGCCTCTTGCATTTGTGTAAGACTAAAAAATGCATTTAGAGTTTCTTTACTTGATAATACGTTTTCTATTATCTCTTTTTCCATAGCTTTATTTGTATTTTGTCCAGTTAAATGTTTGATTAAATTCTCGTATTGTAAAATGGTTTCTCTAATGATTGGGATGTTTGTTGATTCTTTACGACATTCCTCTAGCCAACCTATAATGTCTTGGTGATAAGATATACACCTGTAGCCACTTTCTTCTCCTTGTTTTGATGAATCTCCATTTAGTGTAAGATAAAGTATGTGAGAATTTTTATCAAAATTACGATACCTTACTAATTGATCGTATTGCTCGCTGGCATATATCTTGTTTTCAATAATTATATTCTTATTGTTTATTATATCTCTAATTAAAATATCAATTCTTCCACTTGAATCTTGATGTATTTTAGGTATATGAAACTCGCGCAGAACTTCGCAATTTTTTGCATCAACATCATAAATTTTAAGCCTTTTAAGGAAAATATCTAAAAATATTTGTCCTTTATTATGCCTTCCTTTAGGGTTTAATAGTTCAACAATAAATCTAGAATGTGTCTGTACCTCTAAAAATTGAACATTTAAAATTTCGAATATATTGAATTTTGTACCTAATACATCATCGATTAGATCATATTTTTTAAAAATACTTAATGTTTGAAGCAAAAGATTTTTAAAATCCATAAGTTGATTTTGAAATAAGTTATGTTTATCGGGAATAAATTTTCTCAAATTTGGATAAGTATATCATAATACCTGATACCTGCTACTTTGTACTTGCTACTTCCTAAAGAATTATTTAATAAACTTCTCTAACTCCCCGGCAATATTCCTATCATTCGACAACCTCGGCACCTTATTCTGACCACCTAATTTGCCAATTGATTTCATATACTCGCGGAAAGCATCTTTTTGCATGGGTCTTATTTTCAAGGTCTGCAGAATATTTCCTTCGATTAAATCCTTGTAGTAAATATTTTGTCCCTGCATGGCAATATCTACTTTTTGAGAAAAAGACTGCAGGTTTACAGGTTCATTATCAAATTCTACAAACCACTCGTGATAGGGTTTAGTTCCATCCAAAGGAGCAACTTGCGGCGCAACGGTAAACTCTACAATTCTGATGCCTTCTTCTGCAGCTACACTCAACATTGCTTCTTCTACTTCTTTACCGATGACATGCTCGCCAAAGGCAGAGATAAAATGTTTGACACGGCCCGACACGACGATTCTATATGGATTTTTCGATACAAATTGCACCGTGTCACCGATACTATAACCCCACAAACCGGCATTGGTATTCATCACCAGGGCATAGTTCACACCAATTTCCACATCTTTGAGCCAAATACGAGTAGGATTTGGTTTGAAAATCTCATCGACAGGTATAAATTCGAAGAAAATACCTGAGTTTGTATTTAGAAGCAGCCCCTTTTCATCCTGGCGGTCCTGATAGGCAATAAATCCTTCAGAAGCAGGATAGGTTTCAATGCTCGGAATTCTTGCGCCAACCAAACTTTCGAGCTGTGCACGGTAGGGTTCGAAGTTGACACCGCCGTACACAAACATGCTCAGATTGGGAAAAATATCGAGAATGGTCTTTTTGCCGGTAACTTGTAGCAGGCGCTCATAATACATCTGAACCCATGGTGGAATACCAGAAATGAGGCGCATGTCGGCCTTTAAGGTTTCCTGTACGATTTTATCGAGCTTTTGTTCCCAATCTTCTATACAATTGGTCTGATAACTAGGCATCTGATTGGTTTTGAGCCAGCCCGGTATCATGTGATTAGAAATCCCCGATAGTCTTCCAACTAAAATGTCATCCTTTCTGTCCATTTCGGGGCTGCCCGACAGAAACATCAGTTTGCCATCCATAAAATCGGCTTTGCCCGTCGTTGCCATATAATTAAAAACGGCATTGCGAGCGGTTCCAAAATGGTTGGGGATGCTCTCTTTTGTAAGCGGTATATATTTGGTACCGGAGGTTGTACCCGAAGTTTTTGCGTAATATTTAGGACGACCTTTCCAGAGTATGTTCAATTCGCCGTTATTGATGCGCTCAATATAGCCTTTCATATCCTCATAGTCGAGTACGGGAACCTGAGCCTTGTAACTGCTATAATCTTTTATTTTGTCAAAGCCATGATCATGCCCAAATACAGTATTCCGGCCTTCTTTAACCAGTTTTTGCATAGTTTTTTCTTGGTATTCAACTGCATGTTCGGCCTGTTTCTGCAGATTTTTGGTAATGGCTTTGGCGGCCTGTTTTACAATGAAGGTTTTTAAAGACATATGATGTAATTTGAAAATTTGTCTCGTCTTTGGACGAGATGAAAATTTGAGGAATCTCTTAGCTATTTGATTGAAAAGTAATATGCCATTTTGAAAAGCAAATTAAAGTATTTCATTGTTGCAAAGTTAAGAAAAATCCCAATTGAAATCTTAAACAGAATTGGCAATGAATTTAAAATCTATAAATTTGCAAATAAATTTAAAATAAATGAAATCAATCGCAACGCTCATCCTCATTTTATCAGTTTTGAATTTCGGAAAATCACAGGAACTGAATTCCGACTCACTTGTTAAAACCTTAAGTATTCTCGGTCATCAGAAATTTGGCGAAATCAGCATCGGCGGCTATGTTGATGCCTATTATGGTTTTAATTTTAATCGGCCCGAAGATGGTAATAATCCTTATTTTGTATCCATGTCGAGACATAATGAGGCAACTATAAATTTGGCCTACCTCGATTTAAAGTATACACAGGACCGATTGCGTGCACGCATAGCACCCGGTTTTGGAACCTACATGAACGCTAATTATGCTGCCGAACCCGGAGCCTTAAAGTTTCTTTTTGAGGCCAATGCAGGCGTAAAACTCTTTAAAAACAAAGAAATCTGGGTTGATTTTGGTGTCTTCGGTTCGCCATATACCAATGAAACCTGTGTCAGTCGCGACCACCTCATGTACACACAAAGTCTTGCACCTGAGTATGTTCCATATTACCTGGCCGGTGCCAAACTCTCTTTGCCTGTAAATCAAAAATTGAATCTTTATATTTATCTGCTCAATGGCTGGCAACAGATTCAGGATCAGAACAAGGGAAAATCACTCGGTACGCAGCTTGAATACAAACCCAACGCAAAAAATCTGTTAAATTGGAATACCTATATCGGTGATGAACGTTCGGCAGCAATGCCTGATAATCGCATGCGCTATTTCAGTGATATTTTCTGGACCTATAATCCCGATGGAAAATTCACCCTCAGTACCTGTGCCTATGCCGGAATACAGCAGCGCAAAACTATTGGTCAACTCAGTAATCATCTTTGGTGGCAGGCAAATATTGTGGCCCGTTACAAATTCAGTAAAAATATTTCACTTGCCGGTCGTTTCGAGTATTTCGACGATCAGGATGCTGTTCAGATTACAAATATCAACAATCCACTGTCGGGCTTCCGTACAATGAGTGGCGGTCTTTGTTTCAACCTCAATTTGTTCAACAATGCCATGTTCCGATTGGAAGGGCGCCAGTTTTATTCATTGGACGATGCATTTAAAAATAAGGATGGGGATGCAACATCTTGGAGTAATTGGCTTGTTGGAAATTTAACTATTTGGTTTTAGAAATCTCCTTTATAGTATTGCTCAGCAAAGTCATAAATTCTATGATTTCTATCGTTTTGTCTTTGTTTTTTAATATAAAGAGGGGGCTGTAATGTCGGTATTGTAATTGATGCTGCTCGAAAGTTAAAATACCTTTTTCAAAAACACTATAGTGGTGCAATGCCCATTTTCTGATTTTGTCAATACTGAACAAATCCAAAGCCTTGTCGCTATCTTTAGCACTCAAATAAAATTTCCGATCGAAGGCAATATCTTTGGTTTCAATGTCTTTTTCACCTGCCATAATACCTATATTGTCCAAGGTAGTCTGCTCTCGTAGTGTGAAATTAAATTCATCAGAATCGGGAATGTCGATTTGAATGATCAATGACTTGTTTTTGTGCGTAGTCTCTACAAAAACAGATAGGTCAAAACCTTGATGATTTCCTCTTAAAGATGGAAAGTCGGTGGGTAAGAATTTTAATTCCGGTTTTTCAAAACTTAGGTTTAGGGAAGAATTTAAGATTTCTAAATTCGATGCAATATCGGCAAAGCGTTTTTTCTCGAAACGACTACTCAAGGCGAGTGCAGGGATTAGGATAGCTGCAATAAGAATAACAGGTAGTAAGAGCGACATGTTTTTTCTTTAATTAACAAACCTTCAATTCAGCATGTTCATTTAAGAGCTAACTATCTAAATAAATTCAAAAATATATTTACACATAATTCTCTCTTGATTTGGCTTGTATTGTTTCGGCCATCAAAACTGCCAATTTAACTCGAGCTTCCATTTTATCTATCTCTTTTTTGTTGTATAAATTATTTATGCCCTCATAATGTAAAATCCCATTTTCGAATTTTAGCACAGCATTATTGAACAATTGTTTTTCTTCAATCAATTTATTCTTTAGAACCAAATCAGATAATATTGTTTTAGCAAATTCGGCATTGTCAGACCTCACAATATATTGACCGTCAAATTCTGAGTCATTTATTTCTATATCTTTCTGTAGTCCAAGTATTTTACCAAATTTTCTAAAAAAATCTTCGTGAAAAATTCTTAGAGTATGGCTTGAACTATTGCCTACAAAAATATCTACAGCGATATAAATCGCTTGACTTTTTCCACTGCCTCTAACAATATTATACATTTGGATGTCTAGCCCTTTGACTTTTCCATGTAATTTTGGATATAAGTTAAAAACGTTTGGTTTCCACTTTTTTGAACTGGAAATATCAAAATTTAATCCAAATCTATAAGCCAATTCTTTAAAGTTCTCATCCATTTTTTTTCTGTAATAGATTGACAAATAGAAAATCACAAATAATACAACAAGTATTATTGTAAACATAAAAATTAAAATAATGCTGTCCATATATTATGTTCTTTAAAAACTGGGATTTGGACTTTGTTAAATCGAATCTTGAATTATTGAAATGCCCGAATTGATTATTTTGAGGAAGGCAATATTGAAATTAGTATAGATTATCATAGTTTTTATAATTTAATTTAAGACATGGACTTGATTCTGTCAGCTATTAATAGAGATAACTTAACAAGTTTTTCCAAATTCTCAACTTCTTTTTTGTGGTACAAGCTTTTTATGCCCTCGTATCGTAAAATTCCTTTTTCGAATTTTAGCTCGCCATTGTTTAGTAATCGTCTTTCTTTTATCAAATTATTCTTCAAGACCATATCAGAAAGAATTGTTTTGGCGAAATCAGCATTATCAGAACTGACAAAGTAGAGTCTGTCGAATTCAGGATCATTTATTTCAATATCTTTTGAAAAGTCAGGTAATTTGCCATATTTTTCAATGAAAACATCGTGAAAAATTCTTAAATAATGTGTTGAATTGATGTTAGTATTGATATCAAACGCCATATAAAAAACAACATTTTTCACTCCACTCCTTACGGTAGCATATATTTGTATATCATAATTATTTACTTTGCCATGTAACTTTGGGTATTTAATGACTAATGCTGATTTCCAAAGTGTAGTATTTGGAATTTCACAGTTTAAACCAAGTCTGCTAGCTAGCTCTCTAAAATTATCGTCCAATTTTCTGCGAAATATGATTGACAAATAAAAAGCGCCAATCATAACAGCGATAATGATTGTAAAAGCTAAAGATAAAATTAAAGCATCCAATTAAATTATTTTTTCTTGTTTTTTTGCTTTTTCAAGGGTAAATCCAAAGGTAGACCCCACATCGACTCGGCTTCTTACATTAATGGTCTGATTGTGTGCCTCTATAATATGTTTTACAATCGAAAGTCCAAGTCCGGTTCCACCAGCATCACGAGATCTTCCTTTGTCGACCCTGTAAAACCGCTCGAATAAACGGGGCAGATGCTCCTGAGATATGCCTTTACCTGTATCCGACACCTCAACTAATATATTTTTGTCCAGGTCGTAAAACCCGATCAGCGTTTTTCCATTTTCGCGCCCATATTTTATAGAATTCGAAACCAAATTAACAATTACCTGCCGAATCATTTCACGGTCGGCATTCACCCAATATGGTTTATGTGCATTGTCTTTAAGTTCCAGACTTATTTGCTTTCGTTGTGCACTGATTTCCATATCAGAAATTACATCCTCAACAAGATCGTGTACATTGAATGGTTTGATATCTAATTGAATGCCCCCTGTTTCGAATTTTGAAATTTGATTGAGGTCCTGTACGATTTCTGCAATTCTGTCAACATTATCAATTGCTCTTTGCAAATATTTTTCAGCAATTTCAGGTTCTTCCATTGCCCCTTCAATCAAAGTATACAAATAACCCTGAATATTAAAGATTGGCGTTTTTAATTCGTGAGAGACATTGTCGATAAATTCTTTTCGGAACTGCTCGGTTTTTTTCATGTATTTAATCTCTTTCGACCAGTCTTTAGCCCATTCGGTAACCTCTTTTTCCACCTTGTCCATGATATGTGTGTTAATATCAACTTGAATCGGCGGGCTGCTTTTTGGTGCCTTTAGGCTGTGAATGGATTTGTAAATTATTTTTACTTTATTGTAAATGAATCTTTTGAGGGCTTCTCCAAAGAAAAGTGTTGAAAAGAAAAGTTGAAGTATGAATATCAGGCCAAGCACCCACCAATGCATGGACGATGGATAAATTATTTTAAGGATTAGCAACAGTAAAAGCACCGCAACTGATTGATTAAGCGCAGTAATAAAGGCAAGAAGCTGAGGAGTGGGATTCTTGGGTGAAATAAGAATCATAATATCAGTTTAAGTTAAAAAAAATTAGCCGTAGCTAGAGCTGCGGCTAATTTACAAAAATAATTATTTTATTGAAGGATTCCAATATTAATTTGCTAAAACTCAAATTTATAACCAATGCCTTTGATGGTTTTGATATAATCTTCTCCTACTTTTTCTCTGATTTTTCGAATATGGACATCAATAGTTCTGTTGCCTACAATGACGTCATTGCCCCAAACAATTTTGAAAATTTCCTCACGGGTAAACACTTTTCCAGGTTTCGATGCAAGGAGAAAGAGCAGTTCGAATTCTTTTTTAGCGAGCACAATTTCTTCCTCATTTTTATAGACTAAAACCTTTGTTTTGTCAATAGTTAGGTCGGCTATTTTTATAATATCTTTATCGGAGCCATCAGAGGGGGCATTGCTATACCTTCTCAATAAAGCAGATATGCGACTGGTAAGGACCCTTGGCCTAATCGGCTTGGTAATGTAATCATCTCCGCCTACTTCAAAACCTACGATTTGTGAATAATCTTCGCTTCTTGCGGTCAGAAATGCAATGATGGTATTTTTAAAATCAGGATTTGAACGCAGTTCCCTACAAACTTCCACACCATCTAGCTCAGGCATCATGATATCGAGCAAAATTAAATGTGGCTTTATTTTCTTTGCCAATTCAATAGCTTCGGCACCATTTTTAGCAGTGCTCACCTGATAACCTTCTTTATTAAGGTTGTAGCTCACAAATTCGAGAATATCGGGTTCGTCGTCTGCGATAAGAATTTTGAATTCGTTTGCCTCTTTCATAGGAATTGGTTAACTGAGATTTAAAATTATTGCAAAGCTATCAAAATAAAATCGAATGATATTGACTGCAAAATTATGTCTTTGTTAACAGTATGTAAACTTTTGGTATTAAAATATAGTACAGATGCAGCATTTTTTATATCAGCTTATCCAGTGACATCCTAATTCGCCACTCTTTAGGATAATAATTATTCACCCGATTGCTTAGTTTTTTTATCCAACCTAATCCTAAATCTTTATAGCTCATCAACTGCCAACCCTCAGCAGAATCTGAGATTTCAAGGTTGACATTTTCCAGATGTAAAAATCTCAGGGCATTTTCCAAATCTAATGTAGTTGTATTAAAGGCTTCCTTATTAAGTCCAGTCCAGAGTGCAGCAGCTGGCATGGGTATAAATCCTTTACGGTTTAGTTCTGCCAATTCAGTTGCTCCACTAACAATATTAAGCGATGATTCAATTAGTTGAGCTTCGTAACTTAAGGACTTGGGTAGCGCAATAACCAGCTCTTTTCTTTTAACTAACTCTATTGCTTCACTTTTACACCAATTTTTTAGGAAATCGGCTTCTTTGCCTGCTTTTGAAAGTTGGTTTTTCCTGATTTTAGGGTCTGATGAAATTTTCTCCCCCGATTTTTTTAGGACACTCATGAAAAAGCCCTCACCCTTAGTCAAATGTGGATAAAAACGATAGCCATAAATATCATTTAGATTGGTTTCTGTAACTCCCCAGGATTTATCAAGGCTTAATTTTAGGGAATCGAAATCGCAACTTTCTTTGAATTTTGCCAGATTCTGTTCATTCTCCGTTTCGTTGTAAGTACAAGTGCTGTATATAAGTAAGCCACCAGGCCTGAGCGACTTCCAAATGTCATGAAGAATGCGCTGTTGACGAAGCGAGCAATGATTAACTGCCTGTGGCGACCATTCTTCAATGCTGTTTGCCGCCTTGCGAAACATTCCTTCACCAGAACAAGGTGCATCTACTACAATAACATCGAAGAAAGCGGGCAACGTGTTGGCAATATATAATGGATCATTATTTGAAACCCAAATATTTCCATAGCCCCATTTTTGAACATTTTCAGAGAGAATATGTGCTCTAGAGCGTATAACTTCGTTACTTATTAATAAACTTTCAGGGTTCATCAAACCAGCTATCAGCGTACTTTTTCCCCCAGGTGCAGCACACAGATCAAGCACCCTTATTTTTTCATTCAATTTGCAATGCTGCGAAAGGGCCTGTTCCAAAAACATAGAAGATGCTTCCTGCACATAATAAGCGCCAGCATGAAAAAGCGGATCGGCAGTAAAAAGAGGTCTTTTTGGAAGATAATATGACAAACTTGCCCAAGGAACTTTTTGAAATTCAGTGGGCAGGTTTTGTTTTTTTAATGGGTTATATCTTACTGAGACAGGACTTTCAGATTCCAATGCATTAAAAAAGGATGTAGTTTCAGTCTCAAGTATTTTTTGCATCTGAATTTTGAATGCGTTGGGAAATACTGACATCGTATTTAGTTTTTCAGATGCTTAATTTTAGAAATTATTTGAGATTTACACTCAATACCGGCAAACTGGAATGATTTGCTAAACTCTCAGTTATGGAAGGTGAAAGCATTTGCATAAATCCACTTTTGCCATGAGTCGTTGTTGCAATTAAATCAATTCCGTTTGTTTTTGAAAATTTAATGATACCGCTTTCTTCGTCAAAGGCATTGAAAATA
>JBIPOO010000074.1:0-16111 GCA_044379045.1 Saprospira sp. | reverse complement strand
AGGATAAAATTACCTTTTAGCGACAATCAGTATTTATGGTTGGAATATCATGCTATAGAACATCCTTTCGACCGTCATATCTGGTCGGGGCAAAAAATTGGGAATGATGAAATTGCGCTGCCTGCTAAAGGTGTATATGCCTATCTGGAACAGGTAAGCGACCGCCACGACAAAATCCCCGGCGTACTTTCGCAACACTGCAATGCTATTAAACCCATCAATGCAGCTGGTAATTTCGATTATGAATATTTGGACGAACTGCCTGAAAAGAATGCCTGGGGAAATAAGCTGTATAAATTCAAAAAAAACCGAGAAAACCCCATTTCAGGTACCAATCCTTTTTTCTATTTCAGAGCTGATTTTAACAAGGATGGCCTAATAGGTCTTGACAAGAATTATAACGGAGCCCGAAACGAAGCAGAACCCATCATGTGTGAAGCGGTTTCGAGCGATAGTTTTGCTAATCTGTACAACTGTTTTGGGGTTTACAATCCATCACAATCTGATAGAGCTGCATCATTTCAGCCAGGAGATTATTTGGGTTTGAATTCAAATCCATTGCTAAGTACTTTTGCAAAATATAACGACAAAATAGGCCAGATGGAGGCAGTTTACCTTTGCGGACTTCAGGTGAAATTTTTAAAATCGTCTTCCAATACTGCAAAAATTTCAATCACTTTTGGAGAAACTTTGGTTGATAGAAATGCACGTTGGACAGGAAACATTATGCTGCCAAATATCAGTACCGACAGTCTTGCCGATTTAGAAATTTCAAGGGGCAAAGAAATTCTTCTTGACAAAAGCGGCACAGCAAACAGACACCTTATTACTTCTTACGATGATTTTATTAGTCCAACAAAATTATTGGTTAAATCAGATGCATACATTCTCTTAAAAAAAGGCAGTAGAATTATTATTGATAAAGGGGCAAGTCTGGAATTTGAGTCAGGAGCTAAGTTAATCATGGAAAGAAAATCAAAAATAATTGTAAAAAAGGGAGGGGAGTTGAAACTGAACAAGGCAATCATACACAAAGAGCGAAAGGCAGAAATCAAGATTTTGTAAGGTAGTTTATTTGCTTATTTGTATTTAGAATAATTCTAAATAAATCACTGATTCAATAAAATTATATAAGTGTTGAGAAGATTGTAAAACGAATTTTATATTTGCACTCGAAGGAAAAAGAGTTAAATTTTTTGATTAAAATACTATCCTTACTCAGTTTTGGCATTTTATTTCAATCTTTGATACTTTGATTTTCTAACATCATTCATTTGAACATTATCATTACTTTTAAGTCCTTGATTATGTTTGCATTTGAAAATATACTTGATTTTTTAAAACAATGATTGTATGACCTGGGGACTAATAATTGTACTCATACTACTATTGCTTTTTGTCTTTGCACTGCTCACCTTGGGAGAGGGCCTGCTCAAAGTTGCGGCTAGTCAGAGCGGAGTTGATGGCAGCGACTATTCTGTAATACCAAACAGATTAGGAAGTCTTTTTTCTGGTGAAAAGGGCAAACCTGCATACCTGCCAGCTGCTGCTAAAGTCAAACATTTGAGAAGGGGTTTTAATATTAACCTCGCAGGGGCAGCAGATAAGAAAACTGACATTCTTTCTTACCGTGCAAGTCGCTACAGCATTAAGCCATCCGATTTTATCGGTATGTCTCCCATGCCAAAACTTTTGGTAGAAACTGGTACACAGGTAAAGGCGGGCCAACCTATATTTTTTGATAAAAAAAGACCAGAGGTTATTTATGCTGCCCCAGTTAGTGGTGAGTTGACAGAAGTAACCCGTGGAGATAAAAGAAGAATCACCGCTGTGACGATTTTGGCAGATCAGGGTGAGATTCAATACCATACTTACGATCATATTCCGTCGCTAGATTCTGTAAGTCGTGAAGAATTGGTCAAGTTCCTGCTCGGAAGCGGAGCATGGCCTTTTATCCGTCAGCGTCCTTTCGATACTGTTGCCAATGAGAACGATACGCCGAAGGCTATATTTGTAAGCACTTTTGATACAGCGCCCCTTGCTCCCGATTTAAATCTTGCTGTTGCAGGTAAAGAAGAGGCCTGGTACAAAGGACTTGAGGTATTGGCAAAACTTAGCGGATCGAAAGTTCATGTTGGTCTTAATGGCGGTTCCGATTATGCTCCGGCTTCTGCTTTTGTCAATAGTGGTCATGTTACTGGAGTTGAAACCCATTGGTTCGATGGACCTCACCCTGCAGGTAATGTAGGTATTCAGATTCACCACACCGACCCTGTTCTGCCTGGTTCTACAGTATGGTATACCGATGTGCACGGCGTTATTCTTTTGGGAACACTTTTACTCAAAGGAATTTTCGATACTGAACGTGTGATTGCACTTACGGGTACCGAATTGAAAGGAAAATATGTTAGAGTACACCAGGGAGCTAATGTTGAAACAATCTTAAATGATATGGCTCCGGAATTTGGCGAAGAAGAAATTTGGGCCAAAGATGAAAACGGTAAAAAAGTTAAAAAAGTAGTTCAGGTCCGTAAAATTAGAGTTATTTCAGGAGATGTACTGAGCGGTACTCAAATCGACAGAAAAGGATTTTTGGGTTATTACGACGATCAAATCACTACCGTAAAAGAAGGTAATTATTACGAAATGTTTGGTTGGTTGATTCCTGTTACCGGACACCCGACTTTGTCAGGCACTTTCCCTGCAGCCTTGTTCAGTGATATTTCTTACGTAGCCGATACGAATACCAACGGTGAAAAACGTGCTTTTGTTATGAGCGGTGAATATGAAAGTGTTTTACCGATGGACATTTATCCGCAACACGTATTCCGCGCCATCATGTGTAACGATATTGAGAAAATGGAGGGCTTGGGCATACTAGAATTAGGAGAGGAAGATGTTGCACTTTGTGAATTTGTATGTACTTCAAAGCAACCGCTGCAAAAGATGCTTCGCGAAGGATTGGAGACACTTCGTAACAGTTAAATTTTCAGCAAACAATTACACCATTAAATTTTCTATTCAACCAATAATAATATGGCCTTTATAGATTTTTGGAAAAAAATTGAGCCCAAAAAAGAAAATAAGTTTGCTCATGCTACCTATGATGCCTTATTTACTTTCTTTTTCAAGCCTAATCTGACAACCTCCGGCAAAGGAGTCCACATCAGGGATGCTATGGATTTGAAACGCACCATGATTATGGTCGTTATTGCCATGCAACTTTGTTATGTTGTTGGTACCATTAATATCGGATACCAGCATTTTATGGCGCTTGGTGTACACAGCAGCTTTTTTGAAGCATTTCACCTCAAATTGGTATTCGGGCTTGTACAACTCCTGCCAATTTTCGTCGTGTCCCATCTGGTTGGTTTAGGTATCGAGTTTTACTTTGCAGCCCGCCGCGGACATGCAGTTGAAGAGGGTTTCCTGGTATCTGCTGCGCTCATTCCACTTATCATGCCTCCGGGCATTCCACTTTGGATGTTGGCACTGTCTATCATTTTTGCTGTAATACTCGGAAAAGAAGCCTTTGGTGGTACAGGGATGAATGTTGTAAATATTGCACTCCTATCACGTGTATTTATCTTTTTTGCCTATCCAACTTATATTTCTGGGGATACACCATGGATTGCCGGCTTGGATTTAGAGAACAAAGTAGCCGATTACAACTGGGGACATCTTATGTTCAATCCCTTATTTGAAACCATAGGTTGGTCAACATTCCAGGATGGACATCCAATTATAGCAAACTTTTCAGGTGCAACTCCGTTGGCTTTAGGTTATCAGTCAGGTTGGGTTGTAACCGATCCTGCAACCGGAGAAATTACCGGAGGTATCCTGAGCCAGTTTTCGGCATTACAGATGTGGATGGGTGGTATACCGGGTTCAATTGGTGAAACCTGTAAACCTGCTATCATTTTAGGTGGTGTTATTCTATTGGCAACAAGAGTTGCTAGTTGGAGAATCATGTTGTCCTTTGCTTTGGGTGTTGCTGTTATGGGACTTTTATTCAATGCATGGCAGGCAACTCCATATATGAATGTTCCATGGTATCAGCATTTTGGAATGGGTGGATTGTTGTTTGCTTTAGTATTTATGGCAACCGATCCTGTTACAGCAGCGCAAACGAATACCGGTAAACTATGGTATGGCTTCCTTATCGGGGTTTTCGGTATGATGATTCGCGTGATGAATCCGGCATATGCCGAGGGTTGGATGCTTGCGATCCTTATCATGAATGTATTTTCTCCTTTGGTCGATCATTTTGTCATCGAAGGGAATATTTCTAAACGTATGAAAAGAGCTAAACAATATGCAAAAGGGTCTTAATATATATGTTTACGTGCTGATTATGACCGGCATCACAGCACTTGTTCTTTCTTTTCTCTATAATGTGCTCGATCCAATTCAGGCAAAGAACAAGGAAGAAGCTAAGAAAAAATCAATCCTGGCAGCACTGCCCGATGGTGGAACAGGCTTGGATTTTGATAAAAATGTTAAAGTTGTTGTGCTTGACGCAAAAGGTAAAGTTAAGTTTGAACAGAAAGCCGATACTAAACAGGAAGAAAGCGACAAGCTTTTTGCCGAACTTAACAAACGTGGACAAGGTGTAAAATATGCCAAATTGGTAGACATAGATTTGTCTCTTGAAGAAAAATTCCCTCTAGATCAGCGCATTTATCCGGTATATCTGGTAGAAGGCAAATCAGCCAAATCAACAATAGTTGTGGTTAGGGGTAATGGACTCTGGGACAAAATATGGGGCTATATAAGCTTAGACAATAAAGAAGGTAAATGGACAGTTTCGGGTGTAAACTTTGAACATAAAGCAGAAACTCCCGGTCTAGGTGCTGAAATTAAAGATAGTAAAGATTTTAAAGATGAGTTCAAGGGAAAACAGATTTATGACAATGGAGGCAAATATGTATCTGTTGCTGTAGTGAAAGCACCCAAAAATAAAAACTGGGAAGTTAAAAGTATCTCGGGAGCTACTGTTACTTCTGTTGGTGTTTCTGAAATGATGATTCGTGGAATTTCATATTATCTGCCATATCTTGAAAAGGTATCTGGTAAAGCAGACGGCGGTAAATAATTTTATAAAATTCAAAACCTATTTAATAATATGGCAACTGATACTAAAGATTCGGTTTTAGGTATAAAGGAAAGAAAACTTATCACCGACCCGATTGATGACAATAATCCGGTAACCGTACAGATTTTGGGTGTGTGTTCAGCTTTGGCTGTTACCTCTCAGGTATATCCGGCATTGATTATGGCAATAGGTGTTACATTGGTTACAGCTTTTTCAAATCTTGTAACTTCTATGCTGCGTAAATCAATCCCAAGTTCAATTCGTATGATTGTACAGCTGCTAATTGTTGCTGCGCTTGTACAGGTAGTAGAGATGCTTTTGGGTGCTTTTGCTTACAGCGCTTATGAAATGTTATCTGTATTTATTGGCCTTATCATAACGAACTGTATTGTTATGGGTCGTCTCGAAGCATATGCTATGGCCAACAAGCCTTGGCAGTCATTCCTCGACGGTATCGGTAACGGTTTAGGATATGGGTTTATACTGATTATAATGGCTGTTATCCGTGAAATAAGCGGAAAGGGATCCTTCATGGGATGGAAAGTGCTACCTAGCTGGTATATTCCCAACAACCTGATGGTTCTGCCCTGCGCTTCTTTGTTCCTGATTGGTGTAATTATTTGGTTACAACGTGCAAGAAATCGTAAACTGGTTGATGTATCTTAGTTAAAACCTTCTTTAATATTTAAAAATAAGAAAACTATGGGCGATATATTAAATATATTCATAAAGGCTGCCTTCATTGACAATATGATTCTTTCCTATTTCTTGGGAATGTGCTCATATCTGGCAGTATCCAAAAGTGTTAAAACAGCGATAGGGCTTGGAATAGCTGTTGTATTTGTATTGGCAATTACAACTCCGGTCAATTGGCTGATTGATTTTTTTCTGATGAAAGATGGGGCTGTGATTCCAGGTGTAAATCTGGTTTTTCTACGCTTGATACTTTTTATATCAACAATTGCAGCTTTGGTTCAGTTTGTGGAAATGGTGGTAGAAAAAGCTTCTCCTGCCCTTTATAATCAGCTTGGAATTTTTCTTCCGCTGATTACTGTAAACTGTTCTATTCTCGGAGCATCGCTATTTATGGTATCCCGCGAATATAATTTTGGTCAGTCAACTGCTTTTGGTATTGGCGCCGGAGTTGGTTGGGCATTGGCAATCATTGCATTTGCTGCTATTCGTGAAAAATTAAGAACTGCAGCAATTCCTGCTCCCTTAAGAGGTCTTGGTATGGCATTTATCCTAACCGGACTTATGGGTATGGCCTTCATGGGCTTTATGGGTATCAACCCTGCAGAATACATGAAGTAGTATAATTGTTTTACAATAAAATATAAGTCAAATGTTAGTCACTTCAATTGCTGCTGCAATCATTGTGTTCTCTGTGGTAATACTTTTATTGGCTTACGGTCTCGTTAGTGCCCGCAAAGCATTGGTACCACAAGGTGATGTAAAAATATCGGTTAATGGCGGTGAGAAAGTAATGTCGGTTAAACCCGGTTCTTCTTTACTTTCTGTACTTTCCAATGAAAGCCTCTTCCTTCCATCTGCCTGTGGCGGCGGTGGAACCTGTGCCATGTGTAAATGCCAGGTTGTATCTGGTGGAGGAGACATCCTTCCAACTGAACTTAACCACATTTCACGAAAAGATGCAGCCGATAAATGGCGCCTTGCTTGCCAGGTTAAAGTTCGTGGCGATATGGATATAAAAGTTCCTGAAGAGATTTTTGGTATCAAAAAATGGGAATGCGAAGTTGTCTCAAACTATAATGTTGCTACCTATATCAAAGAATTTGTTGTGAGGGTTCCAGAGCCTGTATCTTTCGATGCCGGTGGTTATATCCAGATAGATGTACCCGGTGGCATTCAGGTAAAATATACCGATATGGATATTACTTCACATCCAAGAATGGGCAAACAACCTGATGAGTTTGAAAAAGAATGGGAGCAAAATGGTATTCGCAAATTTGTCATGAAAAATGATGAGCCTATCTTTAGAGCCTACTCAATGGCCAATCATCCCAGAGAGGCCGAAGAACATCAAATTATCATGTTAAATATCCGTATTGCACACCCTAATCCGATTTTTGAAAAGGATAAAGACGGAAAAAGAGTTTTCAAAGGCTACATGGATGTAAATCCCGGAATTTGTTCATCTTATGTGTTTAATCAAAAACCGGGCGATAAGGTAATGATTTCAGGTCCTTATGGTGAATTCCATATCAAGCCTACAAAAAAAGAAATGGTTTACATTGGTGGTGGTGCAGGTATGGCACCCCTGCGTTCACATTTGTTTCACTTGTTTCACACGCTCAAAACAACCGACCGTAAAGTATCTTACTGGTATGGTGGACGCGCACCAAGAGAGTTGTTTTACATAGAAGACTTTAGAGAAATTGAAGCAAAATTCCCTAATTTCAAGTTTTATGTGGTACTCGATATGGACCCCCAAGATCCAAACTGGGTTGAAAAGAAAAGTCTCGATGACGAAAACGGTAATTGTTTCTTTGGTTATATCATGCCTCAGTTAAGAAAACATTATCTCGATAAACATCCCGAGCCAGAAGAAATTGAATATTATTTCTGTGGTCCTCCTATGATGAATCAATCGGTTATTACTACCCTTGATAGTCTTGGTGTTCCAAAAGAGAATATAGCCTTCGACGATTTTGGTGGATAAAAAAACTAAAGCACTTTCAAACCGGAAAGTGCTTTAGTTTTTTAGCGCTGAAAGAAAATTAAGCTAAGGCTTCTTTCAATTCTGCCACTGAAATGTAATTGTGTGAAGCATCGTAGATAGCCTCACCTTTACTGATAAGAATTAACTGCGGAGATTCGTGATGAACTTTCAAACGTTCGGCTATTTCATTCGAAATTGGCCTGTAGCTTATTAGATCGAGATAAAACATTATTGGTCCGCTGTTTTCAGGGAAATCCCAGCTGCGTTCAAGTCTGTCTTTTGCCACGCTGCTGATGGAGCAACGGGTGCTATGTTTGAAAATAGCAACAGGTTGATTGTACGAAAGCGCTATAGCTGCTTCAAGATCTTCAGGTCGCTCAAGCAGATTCCAAGCTAATTTGCTTTGTTCCTTATCTTTACCGGAATTAAATAATTTATCAAAAAATGCCATATGATTATGTTTTGTTAATTTTAACTGAGCATCGGTCCTTTTGGTTCATTTATTTCTGATATTTTAGCATCCCTGCCTTATCTTTGTATGTTGTGAAAATTTTCGTAAAATTATCAAAAGAACACCAAATATAAACCTTCGATGCGCTGCATAGTTCAATTTATTTTTTTTGTAATTGCTTTTTTGGCAATAGCTTGCAGCACCAAAGAGGGTAAGGGACTTTTTGATCTGGGCAATTCAGCATCTGGAGATAAAACACTCAAACTGCTCTTTGTAGGCGACATCATGCAGCACAGTGTTCAGATACGTTCGGCATACGATCCCAAAAGCGGAAGATTTGATTATGAACCCTGTTTTCGCTATGTGAGCCCCTTGTTCGAAAAGGCTGATTTTGTCATTGGTAATCTGGAACTTACCCTCAACGACAAGAACAATTACAGTGGTTATCCTACTTTCAAAGCACCCGATATTTTAGCTGAATATCTTCAGAAAGCCGGTTTTGATGTTTTGCTTACCGCCAACAATCATATCAATGACAATGGCAAGTACGGACTTATGCACACGCTCGATGTGCTCGATTCCTTTAGTTTAAAACATACAGGTGCTTTTCGCAATGAGGCCGAAAGGGCCGCTAAATATCCATTGATACTGGAGAAAAAAATAGATGGTGTTAATTTCCGCATTTCCCTGCTCAGTTACACCTATGGTACCAACGGAATGCCCACCTACGAGCCAAACATTGTAAATCTGATAGATACGATACAAATAAAGTTAGATCTGCAAAAAGCATCGAAGCTTAATGCTGATTTTATAATAGTTTGTATGCATTGGGGACAGGAATATCAACACACTCAAAATAAAGATCAGGAAAAACTCACGAAATGGCTATGGGTAAATGGCGCAGATCTTGTTGTTGGATCCCACCCACACGTAATTCAACCTATTGTGACCGATTCAGTAGCAGTCGGCAGAAATAGGTCTAAAAAAGTTGCTTGTGCCTATTCTTTAGGTAATTTTATTTCCAATCAATTCAATCCGCCAGGTTCAAATATTGGTTTAATGTATGAAGTGGAGTTGACAAAAAATTCGAAGACAGGGAAAAAAACGATTGGAAAACATCATTTTATGCCGGTTTTCTGTTACATTCACAATCAGAAAAAATCGGTAAATAATTGGGTCTATTCAGTAATTCCTATTTCGGCCTTTGAAGCAGACAGTACTAATTTTTTAGGAATGTCAAAATCGAAGCGCAATGAAATGCTTAAAGACTATGAACGTACACAAAAGCTTTTGAGTAAATATGCTGCTACAGAAATGAAAATTAGCTACTCAGATATAGTAAAGAATGGCATATTGCCGCCCGATAGTGTTGTAACAGCGCTTGTACCAATGACAAAACCAATTCCACCGAATATAAGAAGATATAGTAGTACTAAAAAGAAATCTAAAAAATCGAAAAAATAAGTTTATGAAATCCTTCAGTATTTTGATGCTCTTTTTTTTAATGTCACTTTCATTATTTGCTCAAAAAAATAAGAAAAAGACAGGCCCAGATCTGAATTTAAAAATCGACAGTTTGTCTCAGCGACTTGCTGAAACGAAACAGCAAAATGAAAAACTCTTGCAGGAAAATGAAATGCTAAGCAGCGATCATGAAAAAATGAAAAAAGAAGTTTCCGACCTTAACAATGAATTAAACCAGCTCAGAAGAAAGTTTACTGAACAGGAAAATGAACTTAAAAAAATAAAAGATGAAATACTGGCCAAAGAAGCTGCCAAAAGAGCTGAAACACAAACCAGTATTCAATTCGAAGCAACTGAAATAAACTTTGGAGAGGTAAAAGAAGGCGCTACTGTCAGCAAAATTTATAAATTTAAAAATACCGGCAAAAGACGTCTGATGATTGAAAAGGTTGAGGGAAGTTGCGGTTGCACAGTGGCCGAATGGCCCAAATATCCCGTTGAGCCAGGTGAAACTGCCGAAATTAAAGTGAATTTTAATAGCCTCGGAAAAAGAGGAGAGCAGGATAAAATTATTACTGTTACAGCAAACACTGAACCAGCACAGACAATTCTAAGGATTAAGGGAAAGGTCGTAGCGGAATGATTTTAGAGCACAGATATTAAGGATTTGTATCAAGTATCAAGTATCAAGTATCAGGTATCAGGTATCAAGAACCGAGCTTTGCGACTCGTCGTCTAAATACCAATTACCAACTACCAACTACCAACTACTACCTACCAAATACCAACTACCAACTACCAAATACCAATCCGCCAATCATCCAGCAAGCAACCCAAAACGCAAGGCTCGTCATCCAACTACCCCAAAAACTTCTGTTTCCACTCCGGGCGGGGCATCATACAGGATTCTTTCTTCCCAAACCAGCGGTAGCGATTGCGGGCAATAAAATCATAAACAAAATTGCGAATAAAAGGGGGTACAATTATAAAAGCATAAAGCATTGGCCAAGCGCCTTTTAACCTACGCGCAATTCGCAGGGCACCTGTAGATCTTTGATATAATTTCCCATTTTCAATCAGTGCAAGAGAGTTGAATTTTTCGGTGGGAAGATTATGCTGCTTGAGAATATTTTGCCCATAATCCGATTGCAGAGAGGCAAAACGAAAGCGGTCTTTTTTATCTCTCAACAAAATAAATTGTACAGAACTGTCGCATAAATTGCAGACACCATCAAACAGAATCAGGCTTTTGTCATTTTCCATAGTTCTTTATAAATGATTTCCAATTTTCGAATTGAACATCGTTCATTACACGGGGGAATTTACTTTGTCCGCCAACTTTTCCCATAGATTCTAGCCAGTCGAAAAAAGTTTTTTCCTCCAGACGATGCACTTTTATATATCTCAAGAGGTTTTCCTTGCGTTCTGTGGCATAATCATCGTTCAGTTCCGAAAGCTTGGCATCGAGTTTTTGGGCAAAGTTCTGTTCGTCAAAATCAGAATCGCAGCCGATATACCAGTGATGTTCGAAATGATTATCCACTTTAATGCCTTTTACACTGAATTCAGGAATAACAATATCGAGCAATTCTTCCATTGCCTCTATGCCCTTGTTCATATTATCGACCGAGAGATGCTCGCCGGTAATGCTCAGAAAATGTTTGGTACGCCCTGTGATTTTTATTTCGGCGGTATCTTTGTTTGTGAACTTTAGGGTATCTCCGATAAGGTATCTCCAGGCACCCGAACAACTGCTGATAACAAGCGCATAATCAACCCCTTCCTCTATTTCCTCCACTGTAAGTGCTTTAGCGCCCTCTATCATCAGGCCATTTTTAAAGTGAGCATCATCGAAAGGGATAAATTCGAAAAATATCCCGTTTTTTAAAATGAGTTCCATCGGCATCTCTTCATTGTCGAGCCTGGTCTGACAAGCAATGCAACCCTCTGAGGTATAGTAGGTGTCGAGTGTCATGATAGGCTTACCACACAATTGTTCAAAGCGTTTCTTGTAGGGTCCAAATGCAATCCCACCCGAAACATAGACCTGGAAATTTGGCCATATCTCATGAATATTTTGAACGCCATTATGCTCAATTACCCGCTCCATCATCAATTGAACCCAGGAAGGGATGCCAGAAATAGTGCAAATATCCCAATCTTTTGCTTTTTCGGCAATAGCCTCTATGCGGCTTTTCCAATCCTTGATTTTTTTAATCTTACGGCCCGGACGGTAAAAACTGCGGAACCAGAAAGGCACATTACTGGAGTTAATACCCGATACATCGCCAATTAATAAATCTCCTTTATGTGTAAACTCGGTACTGCTGCCCATCATCAGAAAATGCCTACCATAAAATGCAGGTGGTAATCCAAGTTTAATGGAATGCGAAAACATAAATTTCGACGCACGGCTCATTGCCTTTTGCATCTGATCACTCACGGGTATGTATTTGCTTGGACTGCCCGATGTGCCGGAGCTCAGCGCAAAATACCTGATTTTACCAGGCCAGACGACATCTTCCTCCTCATCCAGCAGTCGATGCCACCATTCATTGTAGATTTTATCGTAATCATGAATGGGTACCCTTTCCTGAAAAGCTTTGATGAAATTATCTTCTTTCAGGATTTCCTCAAAACCGTAATTTTTTCCAAAATCGGTATCTGCAGCTTTTTTCAAAAGATTTTTCAATGCTTTTTCCTGTAGCACAATCGGCTTTTTTCTCGACTGTGTAGTCAGCCTTTTGTGCAGTCGCAACCCACTTTTAATAATTCTTCCCTTCAATCTCAGTTTCATATGCTGCTTTGTGCTTTGAATTACAGTTTATTCCAATATTTACAAAGTTACAAAATGTGGTTATAATTTACAAGGATTAAAATCATTGCAAATTATTCATCAGCCTCTTATCAAGTTTTAAAGATTAATTTTTTAATGAATATGCCCTTTAATGTAGGGATATATCCTCCAATTTCTAAAAAGAATTTTATTAACTTTGCAATGATTAAAATTTAATTTCAGAAAAAAATAAAAATAGCGATGTACAACAGATTAAAAATAATGGCTTTGGGACTTATGACTTTATCGGTCTCTACAACATTTGCGCAGGAAACGGCAAAACTCAGCAATAAAAAAGACGGAGGCTATCAGTTTACGGTAGTTCGCGATATTGAAGCAACCGAAGTTCAGAATCAGGGACGCACGGGTACCTGCTGGAGTTTTTCAAGCCTTTCATTTTTTGAATCGGAACTGTTGCGCATGGGCAAGGGCAAACACAATCTTTCCGAAATGTTCATTGCACGCAAGGCTTACGAAGAAAAAGCAGTAAATTATGTGCGCATGCACGGCAGTTTCAATTTTGGTCCCGGTGGTGCTTTTCACGATATTCCCTATGTGGCCAAAAAATTTGGGATGATGCCCGAAGAAGCCTATAAAGGACTTAATTACGGATCGGAAACGCACAATCATGCTGAGATGGACGCGGTGCTGAGCGCTGTGGTAAAAGAATTGGTCAAAAATCCGCAGGGCAAACTTACTCCCTCCTGGAAAAATGCCCTGTCAGGTATTTTGGATGCCTATTTGGGTGAGGTACCAACAGAATTTACTTACAATGGCAAAAAATACACACCCGAGAGTTTTGCTAAAGAATTGGGTCTCGATTTGAATGACTATGTCCTTATCAGTTCCTTTACACATCATCCTTTTTATGAGCAGTTTGTATTGGAAGTGCCAGATAACTGGGCCTTGCAGACCTGCTACAATGTGCCATTGGATGAAATGATGGAAATTGCCGAGCATGCAGTAACCAAAGGTTATGGCGTTGCCTGGGCCAGCGATGTTTCGGAAAAAGGTTTTTCTTTCCGCGACGGACTGGCTATCGTTCCCGAAGATGAATCAACCATTCAGATTAAAGGCCGCGACAATGCTCAATTCAACGATGCCGGTGCTCAAAAAGTAAGCTCTGCCTTCGATTCGCCTGTAAAAGAGAAAAAAATTACCCAGGAAATGCGTCAGGATGCCTTTGATAATTACCTTACTCAGGATGATCACGGTATGCACTTCACTGGTCTTGTAAAAGATCAAATCGGCACCAAATACTTTATTGTGAAAAACTCATGGGGTAAGGCAAATGACTGCGATGGATATTTTTATGCATCTGAGCCTTATTTCAAATTTAAGACGACCAACATCATGCTGCATAAGGATGGCATCCCCAAAGATTTGAAAAAGAAATTGGGTATAAAGTAAAATATTTCAAAAAACTTTCAGGAACTTTTCTGTTCAAATACATTGATAAACAATTTATTAAATCAGTCCCGGGAATTTTAATTCCTTTGGGGCTGATTTTTTTTCAAAAAATTGGAACCAAAATCAAATTTACTTAGTTTAGTTAAAATATTTTTGTCTTAGATTTGTCGAAGCAATCCAACTTTTTGGATACATATTTTTACCATCATGCAACACAATATTTCAACTCAGTGCCGAATCAACGCGCTGCCTCTATTCAAGGCAGCATCTTCGGTTATGTCTCTCTTCGGGGCATTGAATATGCATGGTTTTATGTCCGCTTTCTTTTGTTGTTGTTGGCGCAACTTTATTCCAACAGATCTTCAGGGCTGATTTCCTTCTACGTTTAATGTTTGTAGCAGGAAACTACTGCAAACAGAACATTAGGAATTTTTTCAGAATCTGAGTTTTATTCCATCATTCTTCACTGTTTTCGCAGCCTTGCAAGATAAGCAAAGGCAGCTACTGTATTGTAAATTTTAAGCAATCAGAAAAGTAATTCAGAAATTACAGCCTTTGCCTAATCATCCTGAACATATTTTTTTACGCTTAAAATACTTATGCAATGAAAATGAAATTCAAAAAAGCTGTTCTGTTAAGCCTCTATGTTTTGTTGGCAATTGGAGCCGGGGCTCAAACCAATCATATCGAAACAAATCTGAAATGTTTTTTTGAAATGCCCGATTCTTTTGAACCGAATACAACTTTTGGTAAAATTATGAAAGTGAAGGTATCGGCTGTTGAAAAAATAGATGTGACCATTTTTAATAAATGGGGCCAAAAGGTTTTAGAAGCCGGTTTATCGGATGTCCATAGCGGAAAAATGCATTTTGGAAATAAAGATCTGATGCTAATTTACAGTGCTGAGACTGAAGGAAAGCATACAGACCTTAGTTCGGGGACCTATTACTATTCAACTAATTTAGTATGTGCAAATGGCAGTTTATTAAGTGAGGAAGGGGAGCTGAGATTGATTAGAACCTCACACAAATAACTGTTTTAGACAATTTGGCGCCAATAAAGACATTTTGACATCGAATTTCAAGTTAAAAATGAACTTTTGACAGTATAAAAAAAATAAAAATAAATCTTCTCCCATTTAATCGGACTTTGAGCTAAATTTTTAAAAATAAAAACAAAATTGGCGTAACTTTTGAAATATTCTGAGTTATATAACTAATACAATCAATAATTATGCGTTATAAACGTGTGACAGAATATAAATAAAGTAATAATTTAATTATAAAAAATATTATTTCATCTTAAAACCTAATTGTTATGAAGACTCTAGCATTGAAAGAAAAAGGTTTGATGGAAACCCTTCTCCTAAAAGAGACAGAAACCATTTCCACCGCTGCAGCCAAAATTGGAACTGAGCAGATACCGCATTGGAAAAGCGATGACAGCGTATGCGGTTACATGCGTAAAGGAAAAGAAGGTATCGGAATAAGTTACTCGGAAGTCATTGGGCATCAAAGACCCTGTTGACAATTAGCGATGGTATATAAATTGAAAAAGCTGCAAAAGTCCTCAGACGCTTGCAGCTTTTTTCTTTTTAGCTATTATTATGCCATCGAAGGCTGTTTTCCCAATTCCTTCAAACGGCGCAAGTGAGACACCAATGCAGCACGTACTGTTTTGTACTCATGGTAGGGAATCTGAAACTCTTTGGCGGTGCGTTTCACAATTTCCGAAATTTTAGGGTAATGCACATGCGAAATATTCGGAAACAAATGGTGCTCAATCTGATAGTTCAAACCGCCGATAAACCAGGAAATTAATTTGCGACCTTTGGCAAAATTAGCGGTTGTCTGCATCTGATGTACTGCCCAGCTATTTTCCATATTACCATTAGCATCAGGTTCGGGATAGCTTGTTTCTTCAACTACATGCGCCAGCTGAAAAGTAACTGAAAGTATAAATCCTGCTACCAGCTGCATCAGAACATAGCCTACTATAACTTGCCACCAGCTGATGCCCAATATAAAAATAGGCAGAATAAAGAGACTGAAAATATAAATAGATTTAAAGAGCAGCAGTTTAGAAAATTCCCTCCAACTTTTTGCTCCAAGCTGTTTGGTCATGCCATTTTTATTATACCTTATCATGGTAAAAAAATCACCCCAAAGCAGC
>JBIPOO010000298.1:0-4703 GCA_044379045.1 Saprospira sp. | reverse complement strand
CTAGGACCTGCTTGTGCTACTGCATCTGCTTCATTTAGCTGGACCTCGGTTGTAGGACAAAATTACTATATTTTGGTTCATGGTTATTCAACTAACCAAGCTTTCTCTTTAGCCTTGACCTGTACCGCACCACCACCTGCCAATCCTACTGGAATAAATTCTTCCAATGCCTCTATCTGTTCTGGTGCAGGCACGAATGTTACCCTTACGGCTGCAGGAGCAGTTGGAACCGTATATTGGTTTGCAGGAAGCTGTGCAACGACCGGCCAAATAGGTACCGGAAACAGTATCAGTGTTTCACCTTCTTCCACAACCACCTATTTTGCCAGAAATTTCAACGGCTCAGCATTTAGTACCAATTGCGCATCTTATACTGTACAGGTTGTGAATGCACCTACGATCAATGCAGGAGGAAGCGGCACAACCATTTGCGAGGGTAATAGCATTGTGTTGAATGCAACTTCTCAAACCCAGTCAAATGGAACTTTGAATACCATATTTGTAGGTGGCAATGGCTGTGGCGCAGGTAATATGTTCGATCTTGTTGCTGGTTCCAATCAAGTTACTGTAAATGGTTTCACACTTAACCCTTATGTAGCAGGTGCTCAAACCGTGAATGTTTACTACCTCGTTGGCTCATATGTTCCAAATACCAATAATGCTGCTGCCTGGACACTTTTAGGCGCCTACGCTATAAACGCAACTGCAGCAGCTGCACCTACTTTTATGCCGACTGCTAACATAGTAATCCCTGCTGGTGCAACATATGGAATCTATGTTCAATTCAATGCCAATTATACGGATGGTAACGGCACCAATCAGGTATACGCTAATGCAGACCTTACCCTAAATGCAGGAATAGGACATTGTGCAGCCTTCGATGCTTGTTGCTCGCCACGTGTTTTCAACGGTACGGTTCACTATACAGTTGGAGTTAATCCAACAATAAGTTGGTCTCCTTCGGCATCATTAAGCAATGCGACCATCTTAAATCCGGTTGCTAGTCCAACCACCACCACAACTTATACTGTGACTGCAAGCATCAACGGTTGTAGTGCTAACAGTCAGGTTACTGTAAATGTAAATTCTGTCTCTACGGAACCTACACTAAGCGGAGCTGGTCTTACTTGTCCCAATACAACAGTTAATCTAGTGGCTAGTGGTGGAACTGCGGGAACAGGTTCTCAGGTTGCCTGGTACACAGGTCCTAACGGCACAGGTTCTTTCCTTGGTTTTGGCAATAGCTTCAGTTTCTTGCCTGCAAGCAGTTCAACTGTTTATGCAAGAAGAGAAGGAACCTGCAATACAAGCGCCGATGCTCAGACTTCCATCACGCTTAGAGATTATGTCTATGCTGCAAATAATATCAGTTCTACTAATTACTGTACCGATAATTCAGGTTGGAACCATTTCTACAATGGCAACGATATCATTCTTTCGGTAAGAGGTGATCTTTCTACGGCAGGTACAGTAACGGCGCTGATTCGCGACAATGCAACATATTTTACTGCTCTTGGAAACACAGCACTTTGTGCTTCAGGTATCAATCCCGGAGAGGCACAATTCGAAATGCAGAGAAGCTGGAATGTAAGCTATACTGGAACGCTTTCCGGAACATACCAGGTGAGATATTATTTCAATCCACAGGAACGTCAGGATGTGATTGATGCTGCTGCAGCATATATGGCAGCCAATCCAAGCTGTGCTTATAATTATAAATACAATCCCGGTAATAGCGGTTGGTTCTGGTTCAAAAACAATAATGTAACTTACACTGCACCAAGCTTCGATGACAATCCTAACTTTGCGCTCTTGACAAGTACAGCTCCGGGTACAACAGCTAACGGACTTGTTTACACTGAAATTTCAAACATAACAGGATTCTCTGGTGGTACTGGTGGAGTTGTTCTTTTACCAGGTGGTTTCCTTCCTGTTGAGTGGCTTTATTTCAATGTAGAGAATCAAGGCAATGCAAATCGTGTACTATGGGCAACAGCAAGCGAAGAAAATGCGCTTAGTTTTGAGGTAGAAAGAAGCCTTGATGGTGTTAATTTCGAAAGAATCGGAACTAAAGCAGCTGCGGGTAATAGTACTGTTACAAATTATTATGAATTTATGGATAACAATCCGCAGAATGGCATGAACTACTACCGTATCAAACTCATCAATACAGATGGCACTGAAGAGTATACGGAGATAAAGGTAATAGAGAATACTTTTGCAG
The DNA here is from genome assembly GCA_044379045.1 of Saprospira sp. Lineage (GTDB taxonomy): Bacteria > Bacteroidota > Bacteroidia > Chitinophagales > Saprospiraceae > Saprospira. Next base: position 2,479 of record JBIPOO010000298.1, on the reverse strand, counting down.
TTGATTTTTCTGTTTACCCGAACCCAAGCTCAGATATTATTCACTTTAACAGTACAACTGACAAAGTAGAGGATATCAAAGTAGAAATCCTCGATATCTTAGGTAGAGTTGTTAAAACTGAAATTCACAAATCTGTTATTGGAAAAAATAATGTTCCATTAAGAATTGCTGAACTACAGTCAGGCTCTTACAGTCTACGTGCAACTTTCCTTCAGTCAAACAAAACTAACTCAGCAAAATTTGTTAAGAAATAAATCTTAATACTTGATTTAGCGCATAAAAAAAGACCGCAATTCGCGGTCTTTTTTTATTTATCTAATTTAGTAGTGTTCGAATAATAACTCCCTAAAGTATTATTAAGCATTCAAGGCACGCCCCAAATCCTCAATCAAATCATCGCAATCTTCAACGCCAATACTCAGACGGATTAATGAATCAGTGATGCCTACTTTTATGCGTTGCTCTCTTGGAATAGATGCATGTGTCATGGTTGCAGGGTGACCAATCAGTGATTCCACACCACCTAGCGATTCGGCACAGGTAAAGTATTCGACATTTTCCATCACTTTGGCTGCAGCTTCGAAACTATCATCTTTGAGACTGAAAGAAACCATGCCGCCAAAATCGCGCATTTGTGCTTTGGCAATTTCGTGCCCCTTATGCGACTCGAAACCTGGATAATAAATATTGCCTACCTTTGGGTGATTTCTTAAAAACTCAGCTACTTTTCTGGCATTTTGGCAAGCACGCTCCACACGCAGGTGAAGTGTTTTAATGCCACGCAGCAATAAGAAACAGTCCTGTGGACCAGGCACTGCTCCAACGGCATTTTGAAGGAAATAAATATCGTCGGCCAGTTTTTTGTCATTAACAATCACACAACCATGTACCAAATCGGAGTGACCGCCTAAATACTTGGTGGCAGAGTGGACTACTATATCAGCGCCCAAGTCAATAGGATTCTGCAAATAGGGAGAAGCAAAAGTATTATCGACACAAACCATGATGCCATGTTTTTTTGCCAATTCGCAGACAGCTTTTATGTCGATGATATTAAGCATTGGGTTGGTTGGTGTTTCTACCCAAAGCATTTTGGTGGCAGGCGTAATACATTTTTCCAATGCTTCCATATTGTCCATAGGTACAAATTGGTACTTGAGGCCAAAACGTTCGAACACCTTGGTGAATACACGGTAAGAACCGCCGTAAAGGTCATCGGTAGAAATGACTTCGTCGCCGGGATTAAGCAGTTGCATCACCGTACTTGTTGCTGCCATACCAGAGCCGAAGCAAAAGGCATGACTTGCATTTTCAAGTGCAGCCAGATTGGCCTGCAACACATTGCGCGTTTTGTTATGTCCGCGTGCATAGGCATATCCTTTGTGTTGCCCGGGTGACTCCTGCGCATAAGTAGATGTCTGATAAATTGGAGTCATTACTGCTCCTGTCACTGGATCGGGTTCTATACCCGCATGGATTACTTTTGTTCCGAATTTCATTTTATTAGATTGTCAGATTATCAGAATACAGATTATCAGCTTAGTATCAGGTAGCAAGACCAATACCTGCTAAAAACTGATAGCTGCTTTGTAAATTTCTATAAGTTGCTCTGTGTCCCCGAAAGCTTTCGAGGGTCTGTGTTCTTTGTGGTAAAAAAATTCATCTCATTACATAAATAGACCAATTTTTCAAGATAAGTATCATGATAGGGTCATTTTCAAAGAATCAAATCAAGTATACAACTGTGCAATAAAACCATTCCGCATTCTCGGTTCAATATAAGTGGATTTTGGTGGCATAGTACCTTTCATATCAGATATTGCAATTAAGTCTTCAAGTGCAACCGGATAAAGATTAAAAGCTGCCATCACTTTTTGCCCATCTACACGGCGTTCCAAGGCAGCCGGACCTTTTACGCCCTCCACATATTTAATCGATTCTTCCAAACGAACATCTTCGATACCAAGAATATGCTGCAAAACGTATTTATTAAAAAGATGCACATCGAGACATTCTTCTACAGGAACAGATTTTGGGTCGGGGGTATAAGCATCGCGCAAAAAGAGCCGGTACCAGCATTCGTCCAGATAAAGCCCCATTTGATGTTTATCAGCCGGACGAAAAGCTATTGGTTCTTCTTCGATATGATAAATGCTGCTTAGTCTTTTCAGAAAATCATCTGCTTTAACTCCCTTGAGCGAAGTGAGGACTCTGTTAAAATTGTTTACAACTATTTCGCTTGCAGGGAAGTAACCCGCCATGAGGTAATTGTAGGGATTATCAGGACTATTACGGTCGCCATAGGTTTCGTAGAGTTTTTCAGCTGTAACAGCCCTGTGATGTCCATCGCAGATATAGGAAGCCTTCACATGTTTTTGAAACAAGAGTTTTATCTTTTCCAACTGAGCGGGATCTGATATCTGCCAAAAAGTATGCACTTCGTCTTCATAAGGAATTCTAAAACTGAAGGGCAGGGCAA
>JBIPOO010000297.1:0-4710 GCA_044379045.1 Saprospira sp. | reverse complement strand
GTACCCATTCGATAACCCTCGGCATACTGTGGCCCCCTCAGCTCCACAGCATAGGTATCGAAACCTGCATTTCCTGCATTGATGAGCATCCCAATCTGTACTCCACGCATACGTCCCTCTCTGAATGCTGCTATTTCCATGAGCGATTCATCTTCGGGTTCCTCAGAAAGTTCAATCAGATCACGGGCAGTTTCGTCGCTGCTATCAGCTGTTTCGAGTGCTCCGCTGCTTTTAACACCATAGGCAAGCCCTTTATGGTATATCAGTTCTTCGCCGATGTTATCCTGCACTTTATCCATTGCATCATCTACAGACTTTTCATAACCCTTTCTGAACTGATCACTCAGTTTCATTGCCAAAGTATTATTCGACTCGTTTTGTCCTCGAAAAACCTGCTCTTCTTTGCTAACTACTTTTTCAATTACCTGCTCCTGTGTATTGAAGAGGGTGTTAGCCTTTTGAACATCGCTGCCTTTTAATTCGAGATCTTCAACAAAATCGAGACTTGCTTCTTTGTAATCTTCCGAAGGAATTGCACCGCGCAATATCGTAAAAACTTTTAGCCATGAGTTGTGATGACTGTTATAGGCATCTCTGTAGGCTGAAATCATTTTTTGCTTCGTTTCCCCTTCCTCATCAATCTCGCCCATGCCATCCATCATTTTGGCATTGTCCGAAAGTTCATTTTCCAAACCCTCACTGCGCATAACCGCATCTCTGAAATCGCGGTAGGCCGAATCTTTCTGTCCTGCTTCGAAACCCTGCAGATAATATCGGTCCTGCAATTGCTCTGTTTTTCCCGACAAAGCGTCATTTCTGCCTTTTTTGAATTGTTCACCGGCAGCAGTCCCCAATTTTTTGCCATGTATATTTACCCCTTCTTCAAAACTACTTTTTAATTTATCGGCCAGAGTAAGATCCAGATTTGGTATTTTTTCTTTGTCTTTTGGGTCTTTTTGCTTGTCCGAACGCAATAAATCCTCCGAGAACTTACTCAGTTTTTTATTTATCTCAGCCTCGGGATTTTTGCCCCCATCTTTATAGAATTTGAAATAGAGATCGAAACCATATTTTTTACCATCCAGAAGATACTTTTTTCTCAAGGGATTAAGCTCAGCCGAAAGGGCAGCTTTGAGCGCATCCTGCGCAATTTGGCTCTTCTCGTCAAGCTTTGGCGCATCTTCTTGTTTGCCAGTGGTGGCAGCCATATTGTAGGCAGCCGTAAAGCCAGAGAAATAAGATTCGCCTTTTGCGCTGGCTTTCTCCTTAGCCTGCCTTACCAGGGCAAAAATACTTTGTTTTTCATCCTGATTTGCTGCAGATTTCATTCTTTCATAAATCTGCTCGCCAAAAGCTTTACCTGTATCGTGCCCAAAACCATAATCGCTATCCGATGCGGAGCCTTTTTCGGCCATATTTTCGCTGTAGGCCTCTTGCGAAGCAAGATGTCTGGATTTTTCCTGCTGGTATGTGCTTGAAAAAGCCTGATAATATCCCGCTTTATAATCGCTGTTTGCCTTACTGAGGTTATTTTTAATATTATCGAGATTGGCCGTAATATTATCAATATTCTCCTGAATTGCATTGATTTCGCCTGCGCTCAGATTTCCGGCGTTCAGTTTGCTTTGTAATCTTTCCCTTGCTACAGCTGCTTCTCCGGCAACTCTTCCGATACCTGCACCCAAATTATGTTCGCCATTTTTTTCATTTCGCTGCTCGTTTTCTACCTTGAGGGTTTTGGCCGCCATATAGCTTTTATTGAACCAGCTGTAATAGGCCGATTCGAATATCTTTAAATCAGGGGATTTATCTGCTTTGGGCGCTCCTTCTTTGGCCGGAACAACCTTGTTGAGTTTGTCATAATCTGAACCCGATGCAAAATAGATATATACCTGATCGGGAACTGTTGGCATCTGCGCCCCTAACTTCTTGAGGTCAAAGCTTTTATCTTTGAGTGCAGTGAGTGCAACTGCCTTTGAAGTTTTTGCAGCCAAAATACCAAAGATCTGACCTGCAAGGTAATGTTTGTAGCCTGCTTCGGTGGGACCAGGGCCATTCTCTGCCTTATTCATGGCATTTACCTTAACCTGTTTGGCTGCAAAATAACCTTTGTTTACACCCTGGGAATATCCCATTGAGTATTGTTCAGTATGACCGGCTTTGGCCTGATTGAGCGCCTCAGTAGTCATTTTACCACTTACAACCGCCCGGGCATTTTCTTCGCCCTTTTTGTAGCCCTGGGCATAATCACTGTTTGGGTCGTTCAGTAATGCTTTTTCGGCAGCGGCATTATTTTGTACAGCAGCATTTTTTGTAAGTTGATAGGCTGCACTGAAGGCAGGATAAAAACCCTGCTGATATTCTGATGATCTGTTTTTAGCTTCAGCTTTTAGTTCATTTGCTTTGGCCATGTCTCCGTTACCGGCTGCTGATCCCGCCGTATTACCCTGCTGTTTACCCAGTTGATAGTCGCCGTTGGCATTTAATTTGGCTGACTCGAGATCAAGTTTCATCTGAACACCTGTCTGATAGCCTTCATTAAAACCAACATTATATCCTTCAATTTTTTTTGATGCCAGCGCTAATGCGTGGGCATCGCCACCTGCTGCGGCTGCATTGACCGCAGTGCTGTAAGCGGTCCGCTGATCGACGGCATATTTAAGTCCTTCTTCTCTGTTGGCAAACTTTTGACCCATGGTAATTTTACCCGTTGGGGCTGTTTGCACTATCTGACCCAAACCAACACTTTTACCCACATCTCCGCCCACTCTTTTACCTTCATTGAAAGCTGCTTTCAGTGCAAGTTCCTCTGCTGCTTTTTCCGATTTAGCTTTTTCTTCTTTTGCCTTTTCCTCAGCAGTCTGCTCTTTTTTTGCCCCCAACAGTGACATGATATCGCCTGAGGTGGCTTCTGCTGCTTTGTTAGTTATTGCTGTTCCACTGCTTTCATGGCTGGAATGCTCTGACATTACTGAGTTATGTCCCGACATTGTGGTCATCGAGTTATTGCCTGATGCTTTGCCATCAGCGCTCTCTTCATGCGTCAGCTGATCTGCATTGCTGATGGCTTCGTGCAGTGCTGCGGTAGATTCATCTATTGAACCTGGATTGCTGTCCGCAGGGTCGCCCGTTGAATTATTATCTGAAACATCCTCACTTTCCTGCAACTGCTTATTGGTTTCCCCTACAGAGATTTCTTCTTTGTCGCTGTTTTCTTCCTGTGGACTTTCCATAAGGGGGGCTGACATAGCAGCAGACAAGCTGGAATTTTCATTGTTGTTTGCCATTGGCAAGTTCAAACCGGAGGAAATTTCATTTTCACCGCTTTCTGTATCGCTTAGATCCGAATTGTCTGAAAAACTGGCTGTAAGCGCAGCACCATTATACGTAGTGGTAGCATTATTAGCGCTGTTAGCATTGGCATTAGCCATGCTTTTTTCTTTATTGTCGCTACTGTTAACACCCTCCAGCTCCGATTCATACTCAAGGTCTTCCTGAAATTCAGGACCTAGATAAGATTTGATTTTGACATTTTCTTCGCCGGGCTGCATAGTCTGCTAAGGGTTTTAATTTTGGGCCGTTTACTAAGGACATAAAATTACACTATTCTGAATACTCTGCAAAATTAATTTTTTAAATATAAATAAAGTTAACTTTTAATGTTTGAATTATCGAACTTAATTGAGGCCATAAAGGCTAATAATTAGCATGTCATCATTAATTAGCTAGCTTATTATATTAACTTTAGAAAGCTTGAAAAATTTGTATTTCAATGAAAGTATATTCTAAGAAATAGTTTATACATTTGTACTTTAGTATTTACATTTGAAAGTCATTTTTCATCTCGTCATAAGTACGAGTCATTTTTTCATTATTTATTCTAAAATCATGCAAATCTCCAATTTCCTTCAAAAATGCTTCGGCATTGCCCTGGTTAGCGGTACTATTCTTTTTGGTTCAGCTACCCTTATCTCTACCATCAATCCTGCAAAAGCGGACAACCCTACGACATTAAATGAAACTGGTAAGATTATGATGGATCAAATTTCATGGCAAAGAGATGGAAAAACATTTTATAATATTCTTGTTTGGAATACTGAAACTGGAAAATCTAATATGTATTATCAAAGTATTAGTGAGGGTACTTACAAAGTTTCAAGTGGGCAATTACCATCTAGCCCGCTATACTAAACCACAAATAGCATAATTGCCAGTTCCATTTACAAATTCAGAAAACACATTGTAGCTCTGATAGAAAAGTTACTTATTGAAGCGCTAAGCGTTGATGATTACAGAGACACTGAAGACAAAACAAAAATTGGCATAAGCTTATTATCATAATTATCTAATTTACCAATAAAATTTAAGCCCATGAAAAAATCAATTGATGTTATCACCCAAAGAATGTTTGGCCTTGCAGCAATAATTTTTGCAGTTTGCTTTGGTATTTCCACCATTACAAATAACAGCGTCAAAGCGGATCATCCTGGCACGATTAACGAAACTGGTAAGATTATGATGGATCAGAATACAATAGTCCATGAGGGCAAAATATTTTATCACATTTTAGCTTGGGATACCGAAACTGGTAAATCTAAATTGCATTATTTCTTTAGAGATAAGAGTGAGTTCGGAGCTGCAAAATATCAATTACCCTCAAGTCCTCTTTATTAAACCACAAATAGCTTAATTGCGAGGCATCATACAATT